>CAJBLW010000351.1 GCA_903953985.1 uncultured Burkholderiales bacterium | reverse complement strand
GACCAAATTGCCGACATGCCCCAGGCCGTGATGAACAACGCCCGCGACGGCGATGTGCTCATTTGCATGGGGGCAGGCTCCATTGGTGCAACCCCTGCGCAGGTGGTGGCCTTGGCCGGCCCCTTCAAAGATGCGGCCAAAGAGGTGATCGCATGACGAAGAACGTCAATCTGATGAACATGGGCAAAGTGGCCGTGCTGATGGGCGGGCGCTCGGCCGAGCGCGAAATTTCCTTCATGTCGGGCCGGGGTGTGCTGAAGGCCTTGATGGCTTCAGGGGTGGACGCCCACGCATTTGACCCGGCTGAGCGCGAGTTGAGCGAGCTCAAGATAGAGGGTTTCCAGCGCTGCTTCATCGCCTTGCATGGCCGCTTTGGCGAGGACGGCACGGTGCAGG
The DNA here is from genome assembly GCA_903953985.1 of uncultured Burkholderiales bacterium. Classification (GTDB taxonomy): domain Bacteria; phylum Pseudomonadota; class Gammaproteobacteria; order Burkholderiales; family Burkholderiaceae_C; genus Limnohabitans_A. The sequence goes on along the minus strand of CAJBLW010000351.1, from coordinate 10,871 downwards.
GCGCCTTGGAATTGATGGGCATTCCCTACACCGGTTCGGGTGTGATGGCGTCGAGCATCGCCATGGACAAGGTCATGACCAAGCGGGTCTGGCAGGCCGAAGGTTTGCCGGTGCCACGCCATGTGCTGGTGCATCCCGCGCAAATCGACAGCTTGTCAGCGGACGACCTCATCCAATCTTTGGGCCTGCCGCTGATCGTCAAGCCCGCTCGCGAAGGCTCTTCCATTGGCGTGAGCAAGGTGCAACGGGCCGAGGACCTGCACCAGGCTTTGCGGGCAGCGGCCGCTTGCGACCATGACATCCTGTGTGAGCAGTGCATCGTGGGTGACGAGGTCACCTGCCCCGTGCTGGGTGCAGGCGACGAGGCCCGCGCCTTGCCTGTGATCCGTATCGTGGCCCCCGAGGGCAATTACGACTACCAAAACAAGTACTTCACCGACGACACGCAATACCTGGTGCCCTGCGGTTTGCCTGCCCAAGAAGAAGCCGCTGTCCAGGCTTTGGTGCGCCGGGCTTACCAAACTCTGGGCTGCAGGGGTTGGGGCCGCATCGACGTGATGATTGATGGCGCGACGCGTCAACCTTATTTGCTGGAAATCAACACCTCGCCCGGAATGACCGGGCATTCGTTGGTGCCCATGTCGGCAGCGGCCGATGGTATGCCCTACGAGTCGCTTTGCTGCCATTTGCTGGCCTCTGCTGCATTGGACTATGAAGGAGCAGCTGCATGAAAAAACCCATGCCCTTGCCAGCCGATGTCCGGCTCATGAATATAGCCACAGCTTTGCTGGTGACTGCGTTTGTGCTGCTGACATTGGGCGGCTGGGCATGGTGGTTGATACGCCATCCGAGTTTTGCCTTGCAGACGATCACCGTGCAAGGCGATGTGAACCGCAACAATGCGTTTGCCTTCCGCACGCAAGTCCTGCCCAAGCTGGAAGGCAATTTTTTCACCATCGATCTGGCCAAGGCGCGCTTGGCATTTGAGGCGGTGCCTTGGGTGCGGGTCGCGGTGGTGCACCGTGATTTCCCCAACCGTTTGCGGGCGGTCTTGTTGGAGCACCGAGCCATGGCCCTGTGGGGCGATGAGGATGCAGGCACTTTGATCAACGAACAAGGCCAAGTGTTTGAAGCCACTCTGGACGATGTCGATGCCGAGCGACTGCCGAGAATGAAGGGACCTGCGACCGAGTCGCAGACCGTGGCCGGTATGTACGTGGCTTTAAGCCCGCGCTTTCAGGCGCTGGACATGGAGATCGACCTGCTGGAGCTGACCCCCCGTGGGAGTTGGCGGGTTCAAACCAAACAGGGTGCTCAGATCGAGCTGGGTCGTGGAAGCCGGGCTGAAATATTGCAAAGGCTAGATGTTTTTTTGACAACGTTGAAACAGGTGACCGCTCGCTATGGGCGAGGTGCTTCAGCTGTGGCCAGTGCGGATCTGCGGCACAAGGATGCTTATGCCTTGCGCTTGCACGGTGTGAGCACGGTAGATGCGGTCAACAAGAAAAAACCTTGAGCGATCAAGGCGCAGGAATCAAACGGAAACGGTGGTAAACATGGCAAAAGAGTACAAAGATTTGGTTGTTGGCCTGGACATCGGAACGTCCAAGGTCATGGTCGTGGTGGCTGAGGTCATGGCCGACGGACAGCTCAAAATTGCCGGGTTGGGTATCGCGCCTGGCAATGGGCTCAAGCGTGGTGTGGTGGTCAATATCGACGCCACGGTGCAAAGCATCCAGCAGGCGCTCAAAGAGGCTGAACTGATGGCCGACTGCAAGATCACCCGTGTGAACGTGGGCATCACGGGTAGTCACATTCGTGGCATCAATTCCAGTGGCATGGTGGCCATCAAGGACAAGGAAGTTACCCAAACCGATCTGGCCCGTGTGATGGAGACGGCCCGTGCCATCAACATTTCCAGCGATCAGCGGCTGCTGTTGGTCGCCCCTCAGGAATTCGTGATCGACAGCCAGGAAGTCAAGGAGCCCATTGGCATGAGTGGCATGCGCCTAGAGGCCAAAGTGCACATCGTCACGGGCGCACAAAGCGCGGCAGAAAACATCATCAAGTGTGTGCGACGCTGTGGTCTTGAAGTAGACCAGCTGTTGCTCAATCCGCAATCGTCGAGCCTGGCCGTGTTGTCAGAAGACGAACGCGAACTGGGTGTGGTGTGTGTGGACATCGGCGCAGGCACCACCGATGTGGCCATTTTTTCCAACGGCTCGATTCGCCACACCGCCGTCATACCGATTGCTGGCGACCTGATCACCAGTGACATTGCCATGGCCTTGCGCACGCCCACCAAGGATGCTGAAGACATCAAGGTCGAAAGTGGCAACGCCAAACAGCTGCTGGCCGATCCGGATGCACAGGTGGAAGTGCCGGGTCTGGGTGACCGGGGGCCACGTATGCTCAGTCGCCAGGCTCTGGCCGGTGTGATCGAGCCACGCATCGAAGAAATTTTTTCTCTGGTGCACCAGGTCATTCGCGAGTCGGGTTACGAAGAAGTGCTGTCCTCAGGCATCGTACTCACAGGCGGCAGCGCGGTGATGCCGGGCATGATCGAACTGGGCGAGGACATCTTCCTCAAGCCGGTGCGCCGGGGCTTGCCCAAGTATTCAGGTGGCTTGGCCGACATGGTCAGCCAGCCGCGCGCAGCCACCGTGATGGGACTGCTGGAAGAGTCCCGCCTGGCCCGCCTGCGTGGCTACAAGGTGACCCAAAAGAAGAGCTCGGTGAACAACGCTTTTGGTCGATTCAAAGACTTCATTGTGGGGAACTTCTGATGAACTGGCCCCAAATTTTTCAGGCCAGAAGCAGCCCACCCTTGTCAAGGCCGCTGCGATGTTGACAACCCGTTCAAACGAAACAAGAAATTCAGAAAACTTTCAGGCAACTGCAAACCATTAAGGAAAAGTACCATGACCATCGAAATGATCCAGACAGAAGAATTCAACCAAGGCACACAGATCAAAGTGATCGGGGTGGGCGGCGGCGGCGGCAATGCCGTCGAGCACATGATCGAGCGCCAAGTGCAAGGCGTGGAGTTCATCTGTGCCAACACCGACGCACAAGCCCTGGCCCGCAGCGCGGCGCACCGTTTTGTGCAACTGGGCCAAACGGGTCTGGGCGCTGGCAGCAAGCCTGAGAAAGGTCGTGAAGCCGCCGAAAATGCCGAGGCCGACATTCGTGCGGCCATTGAAGGGGCGCACATGCTGTTCATCACCGCTGGCATGGGCGGTGGCACTGGCACAGGCGCGGCGCCTGTGATTGCCCGCATTGCCAAAGAAATGGGCATCCTCACCGTGGGCGTGGTCAACAAGCCTTTCGACTTTGAAGGCAAGCGTCGCATGGACAACGCCGACGAAGGCATGAAGGAACTCGAAGCCAGCGTCGACTCGCTGATCGTGGTCCTCAACGAAAAGCTTTTGGAATTGCCTGGTGGTGAAGACATGACGCAAGACGAGGCTTTCTCGCACGCCAACGACGTGCTGAAAAACGCCGTGGGCGGCATTGCCGAAATCATCAACGTGCCTGGCCATGTGAACGTCGACTTTGAAGACGTGCGCACCGTGATGGGTGAGCCAGGTAAAGCCATGATGGGTACAGCCGCTGCCAACGGCCCGGACCGGGCGCGCATTGCTGCCGAACAAGCTGTGGCTTGTCCACTGCTCGAAGGCGTCGACCTCAAGGGTGCACGCGGCGTGCTGGTGCTGATCAGTGCCGCCAAGGGTTCTTTGAAACTGTCTGAATCCAAGCAAGCCATGAACACCATCCGCGGATGCGCTTCGGAAGATGCGCACGTCATTTATGGCACCGCATACGACGATAACCTGGGCGACCAGATCCGTGTGACTGTGGTGGCCACTGGCTTGGCCAAGGCGGGTGTTCGTCGCTCGTCTCCTCCTTTGCAAGTGTTGCGAACCGGTACCGACAACGCCCCCTTCATGATGGGCGGGCAAGAAGCGGTGGCCCCCACGCTCCACACAGCATCGCCCGCGGCGGCCAATGGCGTGAACATTCCGGCTTACTGGCGCAACAACCGCACCCATGCCGCGACGCGTGTGGATGGCATGTCGGCCGCAGGCATGGACGACATCGAGATCCCGGCCTTCCTGCGCAAGCAAGCAGACTGATCCATTCGCTTTGCGTACGATGTGCACAAGGGCCAGACCGACACCAGCCGGTCTGGCTCCCTTTAAAATGCTTGCATGCTCGCTCAACGCACCCTCAAAACCCTGACCCGGGCCGTTGGCGTGGGTTTGCACAGCGGCCAGCGGGTCGAATTGACGCTGCGCCCTGCAGCGCCCGACACCGGCATCGTTTTCCGCCGGGTGGATCTGCCCGAGCCGGTAGACATTCCCGTACGTGCCGAATCGGTGACCGACACCCGACTGGCCTCGACCATTTCGGTCGGTCAGGCCAAGGTCTTCACCGTGGAGCACCTCATGTCGGCCTGCGCCGGTCTGGGCATCGACAACCTTTATGTGGACATCACCGCCGAAGAAGTGCCCATTCTGGATGGCTCAGCATCGTCGTTTGTGTTTTTGTTGCAAAGTGCAGGCATCGTCGAGCAAAAAGCGGCCAAGCGGTTTTTGCGAGTGCTCAAAACCGTGCAAGTCAGTCAAGGCGAGGGCAACAACATCAAGTGGGCCAAATTGGAGCCTTACCACGGCTACAAACTCAGCTTTGAGATCGATTTCCGCCACCCCGCAGTTGACTCAACAGGCCAGCAGGTGGTGTTTGACATGTCCGAGGGCGTGTACTCGCGTGACATTGCCCGCGCCCGCACCTTTGGTTTCACCAAAGACGTGGAAATGATGCGCGCCAATGGTTTGGCCCTGGGCGGTGGGCTGGACAACGCCATCGTCATGGACGACTACAAAGTGCTCAATGCCGATGGGCTGCGCTACGACGACGAGTTCGTCAAACACAAAATCCTGGACGCCATGGGCGACCTGTACATCGTGGGCAAACCCCTGTTGGCCGCCTACAGCGCCTTCCGCTCGGGCCACGCCATGAACAACCAGTTGTTGCGCGCCCTGCTGGCCCAACCGGACGCCTTCGAGATCGTGACTTTTGACAACGCCAGCCAGGCCCCCAAAGGCTTTGGTTCATTGCAACCGGCTTGGTGAAAGCTGGCGCAGCGCGCCTCGTTTGCCCGTGCCCTGTGCTGCACCAAGCCGCTGCTGAATCCGAAGTCAGGTCTGCCCATACGCAGTTGCCATCGTCTGTGTCGCGGCCTGGTCAACCTCCCCGTCTTGGCCTGAGCTACCATGGGTCTGATGACCATCAGCCGACAACAAATCACCTTGCTGATCATTTTGACTTTGGTCTGGGGTTTCAACTGGCCCATGCTCAAGCTGGGCGTCAGTCAATTTCCCCCCTTGTCATTTCGCAGTTTGAGCATGTGGCTGGGCTTGCCCTTTTTGGGCTTGGTGCTGTACTTTAAAAAAGTGGCCTTCAAAATCCCGATGTCTGACTGGCAAGAGCTGTTCATTCTGTCCGCCACCAACATGCTGGTTTGGCATGTATTGATCATCTTGTCTGTACAGGATTTGTCGAGTGGTCGCGCTGCTATTTTGGGCTACACCATGCCGATTTTCTCGGCCCTGATCGGCGTTCTCTGGTTCGGCGCCTCGATGCGTTGGCGCGCTTGGCTAGGGGTGGGCTGTGCGGCACTGGGTGTGGTGCTCTTGCTTTGGCATGAATTGAGTGCCATCTCGGGCAAACCATTGGGTGTGGTGCTGGGGCTGGTGGCAGCGGCCTTTTGGGGCTTGGGCACGCAGCAGATCCGTCACACCCGAATCCAAGTGCCGACATTGGCCATCGTGTTCTGGATGACTTGCATGAGTACATTGCTCATGAGTTTTTTGGCCTTTGTGTTTGAGCGCAAAAACTGGGGGCCGATTCCGGACATCACCTGGGCTTCGATTGTGTACAACGCCTTCGGTGTGTTTGTGTTTGCCCAGGCGGCTTGGTTGTCGCTGGCGCGCAATTTGCCGCCGCTGGCGTCCACACTGAGTGTGATGTTCATACCCGTGCTGGGTGTTTTCAGTGGGGCCTACTTCCTCAACGAAGCCCTGCATTGGCAGGATTGGGCGGCCATCTTGCTGATCGTGCTGGCCATTGCTTCGGTGCTTTGGCCTGTAAGCAACCCCAAGGCACCTGCCCATCAATCTGACGCTTGATTGCACATGAATCAGGACCTGACCCTCTTGAATGCCGATGCCCTGCAGCAGGCCTATGCGCAGGGGCTGTGTGACCCTGTTGCTGTGACCCGGGCGCACTTGGCACGCATCGCGCTGCGCAACCCGGCTTTGCACGCCTTTGTGCATGTGTGCAGTGACCAGGCCCTGCAGCAGGCGCATGCCAGTGCGCAGCGATGGGCCAGTGGCCAGCCTTTGGGGCCGCTGGATGGGGTGGTGATGGCCCTGAAAGACAACATCGATGTCGTTGGCATGCCCTGCACGGCAGGGACGGCGGCCTTTGCGCAGCGCATACCTACGCGTGATGCGCCCATTTACCAACGTCTCAGTGCCGCGGGCATGGTCTTACTGGGCAAACTCAATATGCACGAGGCCGCACTGGGGGCTACCACCGACAACCCTGTCTATGGCCGTTGCATGAACCCCTTGCGCGAGGGCTACACACCGGGCGGCTCCAGCGGCGGCTCTTCCGCTGCGGTGGCCGACCACCTGTGCACCCTCGCCATGGGCACCGATACCATGGGCTCGGTCCGTATTCCGGCCGCTTACTGCGGGGTGATGGGCATGATTCCCACCCGCACGCGCCTGCCCATGGACGGCATCGTGCCTCTGAGTCCCACGCTCGATGTGGCAGGTCCTTTGGCGCGCAGCGGACAGGATTTGGCGCAAGTGATGGCCTGCCTCTTGGGCATCAACCTGGGGCCTGCTGCGCAGGCCAGCGTTTGGCGCGGTTTGCGCGTAGGTATCTTGCCTCAGACGAGCGAGGTGGAGATGGCCCCGGCCGTGCAAGCGGCTTGGCAGGCCACGCAACAGCGCCTGCAAGCGCAAGGCGCACTGCTCAGATCCGTGGATTTACCCGACTGGTCTCCCGCCCGCAACCGCTTGCATGCCTTGCTCATGAGCGAGTGGGAAGGGGCGGCGTATTGGCAGGATGCGCTGGGGCTCGAGATGCCAGATTTGAGTGCCGGCTTGCAGAAAATGTTGCATTACGGTGCCCGGCTTGGCCCTGAAAAGCGTCAAGGCAGCCAGGCCGCCATCGATGGCTTGCGCGCGCAAGCCACGCGTCTGTTTGCAGACATCGATGTGTTGCTTTTGCCCACCACGCCGCACACCAGCTTTGCCCATGCTGACGCCGCGCCTGCCAGCCAGGCCGACTGGGCGTGCCTGGCCAACATACTGGGGGCGCCCGCTTTGTCTTTTCCGTGTCCGACAACGGACTTGCCGGTGTCATGCCAGTTGTTGGCCGCTCCGGGTCAGGATGAACGTTTGCTGTCGCTGGCTTGCGCCCTCGACACGTTTTGGGACTGAGTCCACGTTTGCAGGCTGGTCCATAAACGCCCGATGGCATCATTCTGGGGCAGCGCCAGCACCGTACCGATGAGTTGTTGGGCCATCGAGTCAGTCCAGCCACTGGCTGCCAGCAGTTGCTTGGCTTTGGCCTGCACCTGGTCTGGGCTCAAGGGGTTTTCCGGATCGCCTAAAACGTTGATGACTTCACTGCTGTGTTGCGTACCGTTTGCCATTTGCAGGTGCAACTGAGCGCCAAAGCTTTTGGGGTACGCCTGTTCCTGTGCTGGCCCACACACCAGCGACATGCGTTCGCGCAGTGCGGTGCAGACCGGGTCCTCCAGCGCCTCTGGCGCGGTGGCCTCCAGCCCGAAATCGCCATGGCACAGGGCCCAGGCCACGCCATGTTGCAAACTGAATTTGCCTTGCAAAGGCGTTTGTGGACGAGGCTGGTCGGCAAACGACAGCGCCACTTCATAGGTTTCCAGACGCATGTGTTCGATCTGCCCGGGATCAATCCCTTGCGCTTGCAACTTCAAGGCGCATTCGATAGCCGGGTGCACATGCCTGCAAGCAGGCCAGGGCTTGAAGCTGACCTCGTGCACGCGCCAGGCCTGATCGGGTGGAGATTGCAGCAGTGCTTGCGCTCGGGCAGCGTCCAGGTCGCCCGCGGTGGCCTTCAGCCAGCCCAAAGGGCCTTCCAGGATGGACAAGGGCCCGGTCATGCCTGCTGCCGCTAGGTCTGCTGCCACCAGGCCTGCTTGGGCACTGTGGCCTGTGGCCATTTGCTTGGCCAGGCCGGGCTCCAGACGGCATTGCCAGACGCCCGCTGCCTGCATGCCCGCCAAGGCCAGAGCGTGTTGCGTCTGTGTGGTGTCGAGCTTCAGCAAGCGGGCACAGGCCATGGCACTGGCAAAGACCCCCGTTGTGGCGGTGCTATACCACTGGGCGTAATGGTTTGGACCGCTGAGCAGGCCGAGCACGATGCCGGCTTCATAGCCCACCACCAGCGCATCGAGCAAAGCTTCGGCGCTGGCGTTTTCGCGTTGGGCCATGGCCAGCGCTGCCGGAATGACCGTGTCACCTGCATGCACCACGGCTTCGCGGTGCACATCGTCCATTTCATGGCAACTGCCCAAGCTGCCGTTCCAACGGGCAGCTTCTGCCGCCTGCAAGCCGCTGTGCCCACAGACCCAAATGGGACCGTGAGCCTGCTGGGCTGCCCATCGCCGCAGAACTGCACCCAGCTCGGTTGTTTGCCCCAAATGCGCGCAACCCATCCAGTCGATCAGCTGCAGTGCGGCACGTTGTCGGTCATGCAGGCCGATGGGTCGGCGTAAAGCCTCCACCAGCCATTCACTCCAGGGCGTTGCCGCGGCGAGGGTCATCACAGCCCCTTGAATTGAGGGGGCCTTTTCTCATTGAAGGCGAGCACGCCCTCCCGCCGATCTGCGGTGTCCACCAACTGGTTGTAGGCCTCGATCTCAAACCGGAAAGCCGTGCGCAATTCCATTTGGCCGCCGTAGCGGATGGACTTTTTGACTTGTCGCACCGACAGCGGCGCATTGCGTGCCAGGGTTTGGGCTGTGCGCAGCGTTTGGCTCAACAACTGGTCAGGTTCGATGGCTTGATTGAGCAAGCCCCAGTCCAGCGCCTGCTGGGCGGTGAAGGCTTGCCCCGTCATGATGAGTTCCTTGGCGCGGCGCTCGCCGATGGCGCGGGGCAGGTTTTGTGTGCCGCCCATGCCGGGCATGATGCCCAAGGTGGCCTCAGGCAAGGCAAAGCGCGCGCTGCTGCTGGCGTAGATGAAGTCGCAGCACAATGCCAACTCCAGACCACCGCCATAAGCATGACCGTTGACGGCCGCGACCACGGGCAGCGGCAAATCGACCAAGGCCCAGGACACGCGTTCAAAAATCTCATGCTGGTGCATCCACTGCGCGCGGGTCATGCCGTTGCGTTCTTTCAGGTCACCCCCTGCGCAGAAAATTTTCGAACCTGCGCCGGTCAACACCACACAGCGCACGCCCTGCGCATCGTCGGTCAGGCGCATCCACAGGTCCAGCAGTTCCTGCCCCATGCGCGTGTTGATGGCGTTGCCCACATCGGGGCGGTTCAAGGTGACTTGCAGGACGCCATCGGCGTGGGTTTCCAACAGCAGTGTTTCTGGGGCTTGCAGCGGTTCCATGGGGATTGACACCAAACAAGGGTCAATTCGGAGCGTATTGCTGGCCACCGTCGACGTGCAGGACTGTGCCGCTCAGGTAGCCACAAATGGGCGAAGAGCAATGCACCGCAAGGCGTGCAATTTCGTCGGGTTCGGCCAAGCGGCCAAAGGGCAATTTTTGCGTCATCTCCAGCCAGCGTGAGGCATCGCCCAGCTTGCTGGCCGCTTGCTGCTTGAGCACGCCTTCGATGCGGTCGCTGCGCGTGGGCGAGGGGTTGATGCCGAACACGCGGACGCCCTTGCGCACGCTGCCTGCGCCAATGCCCTGGGTGAATGAGATCAAAGCCCCATTGGCCGCCGAGCCGCAAATGTATTCGTAGCGCGGTGCCGCCCCGGCCATGCCGATGATGTTGCAAATCACGCCATTGCCGCGTGACTCCATGGCCCCCAGATACAGCCGGGTGAGGTTGATGTAGCTGAACAGCTTGAGTTCCCAAGCCCCGCGCCACGCGTCTTCGGCGATGTCGTGGAGGCTGCCGCCGGGAATGGCGCCGGCGTTGTTGACCAGGATGTCTGCAGCCGGAAACAAGTTGAACAATGCACGGTCCGAGCCGGGCTGTGACAAATCGATCTCTGCAATGTCAGGAGCTGGCAAGCCCTCGTTGGCAAAGGCAGCCAGAGCAGCGTCCAGGTTGCTGCGCTGGCGCGAAACCAACACGGGCTTCGCACCTTCACGCGCAAAGTTCAGCGCAATGGCCAGACCGATGCCTTTGGAGCCACCGGTCACGATGACTTGTTTTTGGTCGAGTTCGAGGTTCATGCAAAAGGCCTGCAAAGGGGGCAAGTCAATGGGCTTGCCCGGGTTTCAAAATCAAGACAGCGCCTGGGGTTTGCGCATCCCAATCAGGCGTTGGGAGCGGGCACCTGTGCGGTGTACCAGTCGGCAATCTGCCCGCCGGTCATGAAACACACCTGGGGTGACTTCATCAGCAGGTCCAGCATGCGCTCGAAGCTGGCAAAGCGGTGCGGCACACCGATCAGGTGCGGGTGCAGGCCAATGGCCAGCACGCGCGGGTGCGAGGTCGCTTCGCGCTCAAACAAGGCCAGTGTGCGCGCCAGGCGCTCGTACATCTCATCGCTGGTGTGTTTTTCGATGGCGTAGACGATCGAGTCGTTGATTTCCAGGTTGTAGGGCAAGGCCAGCAAAG
>CAJBLW010000350.1 GCA_903953985.1 uncultured Burkholderiales bacterium | reverse complement strand
TTCAACCGGGAAGGCGTAGATCTGGGCCAGGTGCGCGACCTCATGTCCACAGGCCCGCAAACCGTGCTGGTCATTGAAGCGGCTCCCGAAGCCGAAGGCGGCAAGCCGGTCGAGCGCATGATTCCTTTTGTCGCCGCTTTCGTCGATGGCGTGGACTTGCCGGGCAAGCGCATCATGGTGGACTGGCAACCCGATTACTGATCGGTCCGGCCGTGGAGGGCCATCCATGCGCTTTGACATCATCACCCTTTTTCCCGAGCTGTTTGCACCACTGCTGACCAGTGGTATCACGCGCCGCGCTTATGAAAACGGCTTGGTGGATGTCCGTTTGTGGAATCCCCGCGACCACGCCGAAGGCAATTACCGCCGAATCGACGATCGTTCATTTGGCGGCGGTCCCGGCATGGTCATGATGGCCGAGCCCTTGTTCAAATGCCTCACTGCTATTCGTTCTGAGCGCCAAGAATGTGAGCCGGCACCTTTGGTGCTTTTTTCTCCCATTGGGACGAAGCTGAACCACAGCGCAGTGGCCCAGTGGACGGTCAGCGCGGGGGCGGTGTTGCTGTGCGGCCGATATGAAGGGGTGGACCAGCGTTTTATTGACCAATATGTTGACCGGCAAATCAGTCTGGGTGACTTTGTGCTGTCGGGTGGTGAAATCGCCGCCATGGCTTTGCTTGACGCGGTGGCCCGTTTGCAACCGGGTGTGCTCGGCGACGAGGGCAGCCATCAACTCGACAGCTTCAACCCGGCGCTCGATGGTTTGCTGGACAGCCCGCATTACACCCGACCCGAAGTCTGGCAAGGGCATGCTGTACCGCCTCAATTGATGTCGGGCCACCACGCGCTCATCGAACGCTGGCGGCGCGAACAAAGCCTGAGTTTGACGGCCATTCGCCGCCCCGAGTTGCTCGAAGAGGCCCGCCGGGCCGGAGGGCTCAGCCCCCAGGACGAGGTCTTTCTCAAGCAGGCCTGTGGAAGCGGGTCAACTGAGGATAAGCCCCAGTCTTCAAAAAAGCTATAATGGTGGGCTTTTCGATCCTCTACCCGCCGCGATCTGGCTCAGTCATGCACAAGCATGGCCCCTACAGCACAGAACGCCCCTTGTGTAGCGAGGCATGATCGGACGGAGTTCAAAAAATGAATTTGATTCAAACTCTTGAGCAGGAAGAAATTGCCCGTTTGGGTAAAGTGATTCCTGAGTTTTCCCCAGGCGACACCGTGATCGTCAGCGTCAACGTGGTGGAGGGCGCCCGCAAGCGTGTCCAGGCCTACGAAGGTGTTGTGATCGCCAGCATCGAAGTCAAGCGCCGTGGTGATGTTCGCCGCGCCAAGCTGTACTACCTGCGCGAGCGCAGCGGCAAGTCGGCACGTATCAAAGAAAAGTTGCCTCAGCGTAAAGCAGCACCTGCTGCCAAAGCATAAAGCCTTTTCGGCCCTAGGAAAAAACCGCCCGGGTTTGCGCCCAGGGCGGTTTTTTTATGGGCGCTTCAAAACGTGTATTCATTCCACCCGGCCCGATGATGAAAAAAGGCCTTGCCGGTGAGGGCAAGACCTTGAAGGGGATCTTGAAGTCCTGGGTGGAACCCAGGAAGACAATTAACCGCGTGTGATTTTCAGCACGCGCGTACCGCCGCGTTTTGCAGGGCCATCGCCTGCGGCGTGCGGTTTGAAGTTGCCGGCACCAAACTGCTTCGGGCCGCGGGCGAACTTGTCACCTGCACCCGCTGCGCCGCGAGGGGCGGGGCGGGCGGCGTTGCGGTTGTCACCACCACGCTCTTCCCATCGGCCGCCTTGACGTGGACCGTCTTGGCGGGCGTCTTGGCGCGGGGCAGGGCGGCTGTCGCCCTTGTCCCAAGGGTGCGCGGGGGCAGCACGCTGCTCAAAGCGGTCACCGCCACGGTTGTCGCCACGGGGGGCGTCAAAACGGCCGCCGTCTTTGCGTGCATCGAACCGGGGTTCGCTGCGCTGCTCAAAGCGGGGCTGCTCGTCGCGGAAGTTGCCACGCGGAGCGCGGTTTTCAAAGCCACCGCCGGCGTTGTCGCGGTCGCGGTTGCCACCGAAATCGCGGCCACCGGGGGCGGGACGGCCACCACGGAAACCACCGCCTGCGTTGGCGTAATTTCGCTCGCCGCCAAACCGGTCACCGCCACGGCCCATGGGCTTGCGGGCTTCGGGCATGCGCATTTTGGGCTCCAGGCCCGGGATCACTTCGGCCTTGAAGGGCTGGCGAGTGTAAGCCTCGATGTCTCCGATCTTGCGGCGGTCACGCATTTCGGCAAAGGTCACGGCCAGGCCATCGCGGCCTGCGCGGCCTGTTCGGCCAATGCGGTGGGTGTAGTCCTCCGCCTTCATCGGCAAGCCGAAGTTGAACACGTGGGTGATGGTGGGCACGTCGATGCCGCGGGCGGCCACGTCGGTCGCGACCAAAATCTGGACTTGACCGTTGCGCAGCGCCATCAGGCGGCGGTTGCGCATGCCTTGGCTCAGGGCGCCGTGCAGGGCCACAGCCGAGAAGCCGTCTTGCTGCAGGTCAGCGGCCAAGCCGTCGCATTCGATTTGGGTACTCGAGAACACGATGGCCTGGTCGATCGTGGCGTCACGCAGCCAGTGGTCGAGCATTTGGCGCTTGTGCTGGGCGTTGTCGGCCCAGAACAGCACCTGCTTGATGTTGTTGTGTTTTTCCTGGGGGTTGTCGATCTGGATTTTCTGGACCGAAGAACCGCCGTCGTGCATCACGCGCATGGCCAGTTGTTGAATGCGTGGCGCAAACGTGGCGCTGAACATCATGGTCTGGCGACGCTGGCTGGTCAGGTCGTTGATGTCGGCCAAATCGTCCGAGAAGCCCAAGTCGAGCATGCGGTCGGCTTCGTCCACCACCAAAAACTGCACTTGGTCCAACGTGATTTGCATGGAGCGCTGCAGGACGAGCAAACGGCCAGGTGTGGCCACGACCAGGTTGGCGTTTTGCAGCTTGGCGATTTGCAACTGGTACGGCATGCCGCCGACCACGTTGGCCACACGCAGACCTCGAGTGTGCTTGACCAACTCGATGGCATCTTGCGCCACCTGTTGGGCCAATTCACGCGTGGGGCAAACGATCAGGGCACCGGGTGTCGGAGCCTTGAAGTTGCGTGGGTTGGTGGGGTCTTTGCGCTTGGAACGCTTGGGGGCGGGCTCGCCTTTGGCGGCAGCGTCGGCGCAGGCTTGATCGAATTCGGCGCGTTCAGCAGCTTCTTGCTCGGCCATTTGCTGAATCAGCGTGTGCAAAACGGGCAGCAAAAAAGCGGCGGTTTTGCCGCTGCCGGTTTGGCTGGAGACCATCATGTCGGTGTAGCCATTGGACTTGCCATCTTTGGAGCCGCCTGCTGTGGGCAAAGCCAAAGGAATGGTACGCAATTGCACAGCGGTAGGCTGGGTGTAGCCCAGATCGGCGACGGCTTGCACCAACTCAGGGGCCAGGCCCAGTTCAACGAAACCGTTGGGCACATCAGCGATGGCTTCAACTTCTACGGCTTCTTCAGTGGTGTCTTCAGGTGCTGCGTCGGCGGTGATTTCAGCCGCCGCAGCAACCATGATTTCAGTGGCCAGGTTGATCGGGGCTGCTTGTGCAGTCGACTCGATGGCGATGGATGGGATTTCGGCAGGCGACAAGTCGCTCTGCACTGTGTTCAAAGTGTCAGTCATGTGGTTCTATAAAGCTCGCACGGAACAACGGCCGCCAACAGATTTCTGTTGCATTGGGCCGCAGGCACCGCAAGGTTGAAAAAACATCAACCATCAAACGGTGCTCGCGAGAGGCGCTTGGCATGAAGCCTGGCCGCTGTGAGTGACCCTATCGTTGGGTCAAGGCATGAAGGGAGATGTATGAAACGCTGCATTTTATGCAGCGAGCTCGTCATTATGGCACGGATCAGGGAAAGCCGCTAGGGTTTTCCCTGAACCATCACAAACGGATGAAATGCTCGCGGTAATGTGCCAATTCGTCGATCGATTCGTGCACGTCGGCCAGGGCGGTGTGCTTTTGCTGCTTTTTGAAACTGGCATACACCTCGGGCTTCCAGCGCCGAGACAACTCTTTGAGGGTGCTCACGTCCAGGTTGCGGTAGTGGAAAAACGCTTCCAGCTTGGGCATGTACTTGACCAAAAAGCGCCGGTCCTGACTGATGGTGTTACCGCACAGCGGGGAGCTATTTTTAGGCAAGTACTGTTTTAGAAAGGCCAGAATCTGGGCTTCGGCATCGGCCTCGCTGGTGGTAGAGGCCTTGACCTTGTCGATCAGTCCGCTTTTTCCGTGGGTGCCTTTGTTCCATTTGTCCATTTGATTCAGCAGTTCATCGCTTTGGTGAATCACCAGCACCGGACCTTCAATCCGGGGCGTGAGGTGCGGGCCGGTGACGATGACGGCGATCTCCAGCAGGCGTTCTTTTTCCGGGTCCAGGCCTGTCATTTCACAATCGATCCAGACCAGATTTTGGTCAGACTTGGGCAGCGCGGTGGCTTCAGGGGCGGGGGTGTGGGTGTTCGCATCAGGCATGCAGGGATTGTCGCCGATGCCATGAGCCCCTCGGCATCGGGTTTGAATCTTGGAACATGAAACGGTACACAGTGTGCGGCTCCTACAATGGCGACATGAATCCATCCCTGACTTTGACTCTGAGCCTCGTGGCGGCCTTGTTGGCGCACGTCACGCTCAAATTTTGGCTCAATGCGCGCCAAGTGCGGCATGTGGCCCGCCACCGGCAAGCCGTGCCTGTGTCTTATGCAGACACTGTGTCCTTGGCCGATCACCAAAAAGCGGCCGATTACACCCTCGCCAAAGCCCGCTTGTCGCAAATCGACATCGCGCTTGATGCGGCCATGTTGCTGGGATGGACGCTGCTGGGCGGGCTCGATGCGCTCAACCAGGCTCTGCTGGGTTGGATGGGTCCAGGTATGGCGCAGCAAATCGCGTTGGTGCTGGGCTTCATGCTGGTCGGCTCTCTGATCGGGTTGCCTTTGTCGCTCATGCAAACCTTTGGCGTGGAGCAGCGCTTTGGCTTCAACAAGATCACGCCTGCATTGTGGCTGGGAGACATGGCCAAAGGGCTGGTGCTGGGGCTGCTGCTGGGCCTGCCACTGCTTTGGGTGGTGTTGTGGCTCATGCAAGCCGGGGGCGCGTGGTGGTGGTTGTGGGCCTGGGGCGTATTGGTGGGCTGGCAGCTGTTTTTGATGGCAATTGCACCCAACTTGATCATGCCGTTGTTCAATAAATTCACGCCCCTGGAAGACGAGTCGCTCAAGACCCGTGTGCAGGGGCTGATGCAGCGCGCAGGTTTCACCGCCAAAGGTTTTTTTGTAATGGACGGCAGCCGCCGCTCAGCGCACTCCAATGCATTTTTCACAGGCTTTGGGGCCAGCAAGCGCGTGGTGTTTTTTGACACCTTGCTTAAGCAACTGAGCCCGGCCGAGATGGAAGCGGTGCTGGCCCATGAGCTGGGCCACTTCAAGCACAAACACATCGTCAAGATGATGGTCACCAGTTTTGCCATGACTTTGGTCGGCCTGGCTTTGTTGGGCTGGTTAGCGCAGCAGGTCTGGTTTTACACGGGCCTGGGCGTGATGCCCAATTTGTCGGGCAGCAACGATGCGCTGGCGCTGGTTTTGTTCATGCTGGTCACACCCGTGTTCACCTTGTTCTTTGCGCCCGTGTCTTCGTGGCGCTCGCGCCAGCAAGAGTTCGAGGCCGATGCCTATGCGGTGTCGCAAACCCCGGGCAAGGACTTGTCTTCGGCCCTGCTCAAGCTGTACCAAGACAATGCCTCAACCCTCACCCCTGACCCTTGGTATGTGAAATTTTATTACTCGCACCCCCCGGCCAGTGAGCGTTTGCTGAGGATGAAATCCGCATGAGTGCCTTGGAAGTTCGTGCCCTCAAACCCACCGAGGTGATCATGGCGCTCGGCCAAATTTCTGGTTGGGTATTGTCGGGCGATGGTGAAGACATCGCCATCAAAAAGACCTTTGATTTTGTCCAACATACACACGCTTTGCTGTTCGTCAACAGCTTGGGCTGGTTGTCTGAAAAGCTCAACCACCACCCGGAGCTGGTGCTGACCTACAAACGTTGTGTGGTGCGCTGGAACACGCACGATGTGCGGGGCCTGAGCCGACTCGACTTTGAAGCCGCGACCCAGACCGATGCTTTGTTACCGGCATGATGCGGCATGAATAAACCCAAAGCGCGCCCAGTCTTGTCACAAGCCAAAGATCTGGAGCCGGGTTTGGTGGTGGCCACCTATGGCCGCCATTGTTTGGTGGAAACGCCTGAAGGCCGTCGCCTGATTTGCCATCCTCGGGGCAAGAAAAACCAGGTGGTCGTGGGCGACCAGGTGCTGTGGCAAATCGCGGGTGACGAGGGCAGCATCGAAAAACTGCAAGACCGGCGCAACCTGTTTTACCGCCAGGACGAAATTCGCACCAAATCCTTTGCTTCTAACCTAGACCGTGTGCTGATCCTGATCGCTGCTGATCCTGAGTATTCGGAGAGTCAACTTTCACGCGCCTTGGTGGCGGCCGAAGCCGAGCGTATCAAGCCCATCATCGCGCTCAACAAAAGTGACTTGTCGCAGCCCTTTGCCCAGGCTTGGGAGCGCCTTGCGCCTTACCGCGCCATGGGCTACAGCGTCATGCCCATCAGCCTGAGCCCGCGCAGCCCGGTGACCGACGACGGCGTGACCGCTTTGTGCTCGCATTTGCAAGGACTGACCACCTTGGTGCTGGGGCCGTCGGGCAGTGGCAAAAGCACGCTGATCAACCGCTTGGTGCCCGATGCGCTGGTCGAGACGGGCGAAATTTCGCTGGCCCTCAATTCGGGCAAGCACACCACGACCAGCACGCGTTGGTACTGGGTGCCCGCGCTGGATGGGTCTGCTGAAGATGGCGCTGCTCGGACGGCCTTGATCGATTCACCTGGCTTTCAGGAGTTTGGCTTGCACCACATTGAACCCACGAGACTTGCAGACTGCATGCCCGATTTGCGAAAGCATTTGGGGGGCTGCAAGTTCTACAACTGCACGCACTTACACGAGCCTGGTTGCGCCGTGCTGGCGCAAGTCGAAACCGCTGAGCACCCCGGCAGCATCAGCGTGCGCCGTCACCGAATTTACGCGCAACTGTTCGAAGAATTGGGTCAGCAGCGCTGGTGAGGGGCAGGGCGTCTTCAGCCCACCAAATTGGCCATGGTCAGCAAGGCCACCAGCACCAGCCACATGATGACGGTGCGCCAGACCAGGCCCACCACTTGGGCAAAGTGCGCCACGCTGGCGATGCGCCCGGGCGTACTGCTGCTGTCTTGGTTGTCGGGCGTTGCCATGCCCTCGGCCACGGGTTGCAAAGCAGCGCCACCCAACCGGATGTTGATGGCCCCTGCTGTGGCCGCCAGGATCACCCCATCGTTGTCTTGAGGAAAATTCTGCGCGTGTTGCCGCCAGCCGTCCATCGCGTCTTCAAAGCTGCCCACAATGGCAAAGCCCAAAGCCGTCATGTGCGAGGGCAGCCAATCCACGGCCTGCCATGCCCTTGTCGAGACGGAACGCAACACCTCGCTGGGCAAAGAGCCATCGGCAGAAGGTACTTGCCAGCGGCGCTGGGTGAATTCGGTCAGTCGGTAAATCACCGCGCCCACTGGCCCTAGGCCGATGATGGACAGGGCGGCGTACCAAAAAAACACCCCGAACACATGGCGGTGCGCGGCGATCACCGAGTACTCGATCACGTGCCGAACGATTTCGCTGCGCGGAATTTGCCCCACCTGTACCTGTTGCCATTGCGCCAGCAACTCGCGGGCTTTGTCTTCGTCGCCGTTTTCCAGGGCTTCGCGGATGCCGGTGAAGTGGTGGCTGAATTGTCTGAAACCCAGCGTCACATACAGCAGGGCCACATTCCACAGTACAGCCACCCACCAGCCCAGTGTCCAATCGAGCAACCAATGCAAGAGCACGGCCAGCAAGGCTGGGGACAAAATGGTGATACCCCACGTCACCCAAGCCTGTGGACGGGTGCCTGCGTCGAAGGTGCGCACCACCCACGCTGCCCAGTGTTCGACAGCGGTAAAGACCTGATTGTCGGCCTTGAGGGGGCGGGCTTGCTCCAGCACAAGGGCCAGCAAGATGGCAAAAAAACTCATGGCATTCTCATGTTGACGGGTTGGCAGCCAGGAAGCGGTAGAAATTGCGCAGCATCCCTGCCGTGGCACCCCAGATGAAATGTTCCACCGCCTGGACTTCGCCATTGGGGGCGGTTCGGCGCTCCTCGTACGGCATGGAAAACCAATGTCGCTGAGACCCTTGCCACTCAAAGGCATGTCGCCGGTGGTTGGCCGGGTTCATCAAAAAAGACAAAGGTACCTCAAACACATCGGCGACCTCGTCGGCATTGAGACGCAGCTCGAAATCGGGCGAGACCAGGCCTATCACCGGGGTCACCCAGAACGAAGTGCCTGTGATGTAAACGGGCAACTCGCCAATGACCTCAACGTGGCGGGCCGACAAGCCCACTTCCTCTTCGGCCTCGCGCAAAGCGGTGGCCTGCATGTTGGCGTCCTCGGGGTCAACCTTGCCACCGGGAAAGGCAATTTGACCCGAATGGGTCTTCATGTGCGCGGCGCGGCGCGTCAGCAGCACCGTGGGTGACGAAGTATGGGGCCCTCGCATCACAATGGGCACCAGAACCGCCGCTTGGGCAGGGGGCCGCTCAGAGGTGAAGCTTTCGCGCACCACTTCTGGCTGCCACACAGGCGGCTGCTCAAACCGAGCCTTCAGGGCTTCGGGTTGCAAAAAAGCAGTCGGCACAGCGGGCATGTCGTGATCGATTTGCCAAACCGGGACTTGTCGCGGATCAAAGAGTGGATTTTTGGGCACAGTTGGTGTTTATAACCGACAAGGGCATACACGCTGGCGCGGCATCGGCGGCGGTCATGGCCCAAGCGCAAAGAGGCCTGGCCGTAAAATGGGTGTGTTGCCTTATTTAGCAACGTTACTGGTTTTACACATATGGATACAGGTCATTTCATGAAACGCGATTATTTCTCACCCGACGCCCGTTCTGAACGCCGCTTTGGCGAACACCGTGGGGGCACCTGCATGGCATTGATCGACGGCCGATTCTTGATCTGGCTGGCCCAGCAAGGCGCGATGGGCGCCACCGGCGAATCGGTCAACCGCCAGGGCTTGATCAGCTTGCTGTCCCAGGCCTTGTCACAGGCTGCGCTGGATGTGGATCTGCGTCGCATCTACTGGTACAGCGACCGATCGGATGGCCTCGTCATCGACGATCAGATCGTGCGCCTGGTGCAGGCCCACGATGCCGATGGTGGTGCGTCTTTGTTGCGCTCGCTGGGCCACGACCTCAAGCAACTGGCCGATCACCACGCTTGTGAACATGTGCTGGTGGCCAGTGACGATGAGCGCTTTTTGGCCACCATCGACGAGGCCCAACTCAGCGGCCTGAGTGTGCACCTGTTGGCCGACGAATCGGCTCGCAACATGCCACAAATGGTGCGCACCGACCCGGGCTGGGCCCGTTTGCTGGCCCAGGCTGATCGCCGTGTGATGGTCAACTCGCAAGCCTTGGCGGACATGCTGCAAGGCAAGCTGCCCACCGGCATGGGCCTTGCCGCGGAAGATGTGGAAGAGCTGCGCAAATCGATGCACGAGGTCATCACTGCCTGGTGGGCCGACGAGCCCGAGGACCTGCGTGAAGACCTGCGGGATGCGCTGCAGATCAGCCGGGGTGTTCCCCAAGAAGTGGATCGCCAACTCTTGTTGCGCATGCGCCAGCGACTGGCACGGGCCTTGAGCCTGCCCGAGAAGAAAATGTTGCGCGAAACCTTGCGCGCGGTGGTCTCGGAGCCTGCAGTTGCAGCGCCTTCGCCCGCTGGCGATGGCTTTCCGCCAGACACCGAGCAATGAATCACCACGCAGGCCAATGGCTTGCGGTCTTGAGATTCAAAAGGCCCCTGACACGCGAGTGTCAGGGGCCTTTTTGTGGGTGACTTGCAGCAGCAAAGCTGCAGGGGCCGGATCTTATGCTTTGGCGTGGTATTGGGTCACGCGCTCGACTTCTTTTTTGGAGCCCAGAACGACGCTCACGCGTTGATGCAGTTGACTCGGCTGTAGGTCCAAAATGCGCTCTGTTCCGTTGGTGGCTGCACCGCCCGCTTGCTCAATCAGCCAGCTCATCGGATTGGCTTCGTACATCAGTCGCAACTTGCCGGGTTTGTGGGGCTCGCGCTTGTCCCAGGGGTACATGAACACGCCGCCACGGGTCAGGATGCGATGCACGTCGGCCACCATGCTGGCAATCCAACGCATGTTGAAGTCCTTTCCGCGCGGGCCTTCCTTGCCTTGCAGGCATTCATCGATGTAGCGGCGCACGGGTTCGTCCCAGTGGCGCATGTTGCTCATGTTGATGGCGAACTCTTGGGTGTCGGCGGGCACTTGCACGTGTTCTTGTGTCAGCACGAAAGAGCCTTGCTCGCGGTCCAGGGTGAACATGGCCACGCCATCGCCTACGGTGAGCACCAGGGTGGTTTGCGGGCCATACACACAGTAACCTGCGGCCACCTGGTTCTTGCCGGGCTGCAAAAAGTCCTGCTCGGTCACGCCCTGGCTACCTTCGGCTTTTTTGAGCACGCTGAAGATGGTGCCGATGCTGACGTTGACGTCGATGTTGGACGAACCATCGAGTGGATCGAACAGCAAGAGGTATTCGCCCTGCGGGTATCGGTTGGGCACCAGGTAGATGCTGTCCATTTCTTCGGAAGCCATGGCTGCAAGGTGACCGCCCCACTCGTTGGCTTCGAGCAAAACTTCGTTGGCGATGATGTCGAGCTTCTTTTGCACCTCGCCTTGCACGTTTTCGCTGTCGGCGCTGCCCAGCACGCCGCCCAAAGCGCCTTTGTTGACGGCGTGGCTGATGCTTTTGCAGGCGCGGGCCACCACTTCGAGCAGCAAGCGCAAGTCGGCTGGGATGTGTCCTTTGTCGCGTTGCTGCTCTACCAGGTAGCGGGAGAGGGAAATTTTGCTCATGGGTGTTCCTTGAATCGGTTCAGTCGGCGTCAGCTCAAGCGGCGGTCAGTGCCCGGCTGATCACTTCGCGCACGTCGTTCGACAGGTCTGCTTTGGCGGCCACGCGCTCGATGGCGACTTTGGCCGCGCCGCGGTAGGGCTCGGTCAGCCGGCTCCAGCGGTCCATGGCGCGGGCCAGGCGAGCGGCCACTTGCGGGTTGATGGCGTCGAGCGCCAGCACCTGCTCGCTCCAGTACACATAGCCTGCCGCATCGGTGCGGTGGAAACCTGCCGGGTTGGCACTGCAGTAGCTGAAGATCAGGCTGCGCGCGCGGTTGGGGTTGCGCAGGCTGAAGTCGGGGTGTTGCATCAGCTGACGCACACGCGGCAACACGTCGCCTGCGCGGTCGGGTGCACCGGCTTGAAGGGCAAACCATTTATCGATGACCAAGGCCTCGTGCTGGAACATTGTGTGGAACAAGGCCAAAGCGTCTTGCGCCAACGCGTGCCCGCTCACCACCAGTGCCGACAAGGCGTTGAAGCGGTCGGTCATGTTGCTGGCGTCTTTGAACTGCTGGTAAACACGGCCGGGGGTCACGGCATCGCTGTTTTGCACAGCGGCAATGCAGAGCATGGTCATGGCCAGGCCCGCGAGGGCGCGGCGGCCACTAGACTGGGCATCGGGCGAATAGGCACCGTTGTGCTTGTGGGCATCCCAGGCCCATTGCCAGTCAGCTTGCAAGGCGGTGGCCAGCTGCAGGCGCATGGTTTCGCGCAGCGCGTGCACGCGCTGCGGGTCCACCACATCCAGCTGGTCAGCGATGTAATTTTCTGAGGGCAATGTGAGCGCAAGGTCCTTGAATGCGGCGTCCAGTTGCGGGTGGCGCAGCACGTTGCGCAGGGCCACCACCAGGGCCTCGGACATGACAGGGACAGCAGCTAAGTCTTTGTTTTGTTGGATGGCGTCGAGCGCGCTTTGCAGCATCAGGCGCTGGCCAGCTTCCCATTGGTTGAACGGGTCGCTGTCGTGGGCCAGCAAGATCAGCAGGTCGTCTGAAGACAATCCGTCTTCCAACACCACAGGGGCACTGAAGCCCCGCAGCAACGAGGGCACTGGATCGCTGTCGATGTTGACAAAGGTGTGGCTGGCACTGTCTTCGGTCAGCACCAGGGTGTGCTGCATTGCGTTGTCGGCAGAGCCAGCCAGTTGCAGGGGCAGGGCTTGGCCGTCGCGGCTGAGCAGGCCCAGTGTGACGGGTATCACGAAGGGCAATTTGTGTTCCTGATCAGGAGTTGCCGGGCAGCTTTGGCTTAAGTTCACCGTGTAGCTGCGCTCGGCGGCGTTGTAGCGCCCTGTCACCTGCAGGCGGGGCGTGCCAGCTTGGCCGTACCAATGTTTGAAGGTGACCAGGTGGTGCGCCAAGGCTGAGTTGGGGTTGGCGTCAGCAATGGCTTGGGCAAAGTCGTCACAGGTCACGGCTTGACCATCGTGGCGCTCAAAGTAGAGCTTCATGCCTTTGGCAAAGCCGCCGCGGCCTTGGCTGTCAGCGGGCGTGGCCACCAGGGTCTGCATCATGCGAACGACTTCTGAGCCTTTTTCGTAGATGGTGACAGTGTAGAAATTGTTGATTTCGACATAGCTGTCCGGGCGCACCGGATGGGCCATGGGGCCGGCGTCTTCGGCAAATTGCACAGTGCGCAGCACCCGAATGTCTTCGATGCGCTTGACGGCGCGGGCGCTTTTATTGTCTGCCATGTCCTGGCTGAATTCCTGGTCGCGGAAGACGGTCAGGCCTTCTTTGAGTGAAAGCTGGAACCAGTCGCGGCAGGTGATGC
>CAJBLW010000349.1 GCA_903953985.1 uncultured Burkholderiales bacterium | reverse complement strand
GGCTTTTTGCTCAACAACGAGTTGACCGATTTCAGCCTGGCCCCTGCCGACGCGCAGGGCCGCCCGATCGCCAACCGGGTCGAACCTGGCAAACGCCCGCGCTCGTCCATGTCGCCCACCCTGGTGTTTGACAAGGCCACAGGCCAGTTGCTCATGAGCGGCGGCAGCCCCGGGGGCGCGGCCATCATCCACTACACCGCCAAGCTGCTCACGGGAACGCTGCACTGGGGCCTGAACGCACAACAAGCGATTGACCTGCCCAACTTCGGCACCCTGGGTGGCCCCACTTTTCTGGAAGCCCAGCGATTTGACCGCAGCACCGTGGACGCCCTCAAAGCGCGTGGCCACGAGGTTCGCGAAATGGAGATGACCAGTGGCCTGCAGGCAATCGAGCGCACCCCCAAAGGCTGGTTTGGCGGCGCCGATCCCCGGCGCGAAGGCGTGGTGCAGGGCGACTGAGCTTCAGTCGCCCAAGCGACCACGCCCGGGCAGCGGCTCAGGTTTGCCCTCTTGCCAGTTCACGCCGCTTCTATTGCAATGGTCACACCCATTCCAACAGGAGACCTTTGTGAACACCCCAGGCACCAGCCGTCGCACTTTTGTACAAGCATCCGCAGCCGCAGCTGTCACGGTGGCCTTCCCCAGCTTGGCCCAAGCCCAGGCTTTTCCGGCCAAGCCCATCAAACTCATTTGCCCCTGGCCTGCAGGCGGCTCGACGGATGCCGTGATGCGCGCTTTGGCCGAGAGCGCCACCAAGGCCCTGGGCGTTCAAGTGGTCATCGAGAACAAACCCGGTGCCAGCGGCATGCTCGGCCCCAATGAACTGGTGCGTGCCCAACCCGACGGCTACACCCTGTCGCAAATCACCATTGGGGTGGCGCGTTTGCCCCACATGATGAAGATGCAGTTTGACCCGCTCAAAGATTTCACCTACATAGCCTGTCTGACCGGCTACACCTTTGGCGTGGTGGTGCGGGCCGACTCGCCCATCAAGTCGATTGCCGACCTGGTGGCTTTTGCCAAAGCCAACCCGGGCAAGTTCACCTATGGGTCTACGGGCAACGGCACAACGCCGCACTTGGCTTTTGCCGAATTTGCCAGCAAAGCCAAGATCGACGTCACCCATGTGCCCTTTAAAGGCAGTGCCGATGGCGTTCAAGCGGTTTTGGGTGGCCATGTCATGTCGCACAGCGACGCCACCGGCTGGGCCCCGCAGGTCGAGGCGGGCACCATGCGCCTGCTGGCCACCTACGGCAGCAAACGAACCAAACGCTGGCCCAACGTGCCCACGCTCAACGAACTCGGTTTCGACACCGTGTCCGACTCGCCCTTTGGCATCGGTGGCCCCAAGGGCATGGACCCTGCCGTGGTCAAGCGCCTGCACGACGCCTTCAGAAGCACGCTGCAAGACCCGGCCGTCATGGCCAGCTTCGACAAATATGACCAGTCGGTGATCTACATGGGCACCAAGGAATACACCCAGTTCATCCGCAACATGTTCCAGTCCGAAAAAGCGACCATCGAACGCCTGGGCCTGGCCATGAAAACCTAAAAAGGCCAACGCGCCACGCATCCTGATCCTGAGACGACAGGATGCAGAACCCAGAAAAAACGGCAGCCTTGGCTGCCGTTTTGCATGGATGCCGGATCAAGTCCGGCATGACCCATCAATACGCCTGACCCAGCTGACCCAAGATGGCGGGGTTCTCCAAGGTAGAGATGTCCTGCGTGATCTCTTCGCCTTTGGCCAGCGAACGCAGCAGGCGGCGCATGATCTTGCCAGAACGGGTATTGGGCAGGTTTTCGCCAAAGCGGATGTCCTTGGGCTTGGCGATCGGTCCGATTTCCTTGGCGATGTGGTCGCGCAATTGCTTGGCAATCGCCTTGCCCTCTTCCCCGGTTGGCAGCGAGCGCTTGAGCACCACGAAGGCGCAAATGGCCTCACCCGTGGTGTCGTCGGGGCGACCCACCACGGCGGCTTCGGCGACCAGCTCGGTGCAGCTAACCAAGGCCGATTCGATTTCCATCGTGCCCATGCGGTGACCCGACACGTTCAGCACGTCGTCGATGCGGCCAGTGATGGTGAAGTAACCGGTTTTTTCGTCACGGATCGCGCCGTCGCCCGCCAGGTAATACTTGCCTTTGAAGTCATCGGGGTAGTAGCTCTTTTTGAAACGCTCGGGGTCGCCCCAGATGTTGCGGATCATGGAAGGCCATGGGCGCTTGACCACCAAAATGCCGCCTTGGCCATCGGGTACGTCTTTACCGGTCTCGTCCACGATGGCCGCTTGGATGCCGGGGAAGGCCAGCGTGCAAGAGCCGGGCACCATGGGTGTGGCACCTGGCAGCGGCGTGATCATGTGGCCACCGGTTTCGGTCTGCCAGAAGGTGTCGACGATGGGGCAATTGCCGCCGCCCACATGCTTGTGGTACCACTCCCAAGCAGCGGGGTTAATCGGCTCACCGACCGAACCCAACAAGCGCAGGCTCGACAAGTTGTAGCTCTTGGGGTGCACGGCGTCGTTGGCTTCTGCGGCCTTGATGAGCGAGCGGATGGCAGTGGGCGCGGTGTAAAAGATCGAGACCTTGTGGTCCTGAATCATCTTCCAGAAACGGCCCGCGTCGGGGTAAGTGGGTACGCCCTCGAACACGATCTCGGTGCCGCCCAAGGCCAGTGGGCCGTAGGTGATGTAAGTGTGGCCCGTGACCCAACCGATGTCGGCTGTGCACCAGAACACGTCGTCTGCCTTCAAGTCGAAGGTCCACTTTGTGGTCAGGGCTGCATGCAACAAATAACCACCAGTGCTGTGTTGAACGCCTTTGGGTTTGCCGGTGGAGCCCGAGGTATAGAGCAAGAACAAGGGGTGCTCGGCACCCACCCACTCGGGCTCGCAGGTGGTGGCTTGGCTGTCAGCCAGTTGGGCCATCCACACGTCGCGGCCTGCGGTCATGGCGATGTCAGCGCCCGAGCGCTTGACGACCAAAACATTCTTGATGGAGCCACAACCGCCCAGGTTGATGGCGTCGTCCACGATGGATTTGAGGGGCAACAGCTTGCCACCGCGCACCTGGTTGTCGGCGGTGATGACAGCCACCGCGCCGGTGTCTTCGATGCGGTCGCGCAGCGACTGGGCTGAGAAACCACCAAACACCACCGAGTGGGTGGCGCCGATGCGGGCGCAGGCTTGCATGGCCGCCACGCCGTCGATCGACATCGAGATGTAGATGACCACGCGGTCACCTTTTTTGATGCCCAAGCTCTTGAGTGCGTTGGCGTATTGGCAGGTCTTGGCCAGCAGTTGGCTGTAGGTGACCTTGGTGACTTCGCCGCCATCGGCTTCAAAAATGATGGCGGTCTTGTCGCCCAGGCCTTTTTCGACGTTGCGGTCCAGGCAGTTATAGGACGCGTTC
This sequence comes from uncultured Burkholderiales bacterium, assembly GCA_903953985.1. GTDB lineage: Bacteria > Pseudomonadota > Gammaproteobacteria > Burkholderiales > Burkholderiaceae_C > Limnohabitans_A. The sequence goes on along the minus strand of CAJBLW010000349.1, from coordinate 206 downwards.
AGGGTGCCGTCTTCGAACCACTTGAAGAAGGGCGCGTTCGATTCGTCGAGCACCTTGGAAAAAGGGGTCTTCCAGCTGATCAGCTCTCTGGCCAGACGGGCCCAATAGCCTTCGTAATCGGTTTCCGCTTCTTTGCACAGCGCCTCATAGGCGGGCATGCCCGAAATGTGGGCGTTTTTCACGAAATCGGCGCTGGGTTGGTAAAG
>CAJBLW010000348.1 GCA_903953985.1 uncultured Burkholderiales bacterium | reverse complement strand
GGAATAAATTTGTACGGTGCGCAAAGCTGATGGTTCAAGCACCCCCGCCTTTTGATTGATGGCCGCACGGATGGACCGTGTGGCCAAACCAACTGACCTCCATGAAAAATTACGACGTTCAAGCCATCGATGCAGTGGTCAACCTGTGGACGCCAGAGATGCTGGCCATACGGCCCAATCGCGACGCGTTTTACGGTGGCAAGATGAAAGTCACCACACAAGACCTGAAAGGGGTGAGCCACGAAGAGATGCTGCGGCGCATGGATGCAGCAGGCATTGAGAGGTCTTTTCTCATCGCCGCCAAAGTCGGCCCCATCATGCACAAGGCCAGCTACCACACCCCTTACGCCATGGTGGCCGAGGCCGTGAACCGCTATCCAGACCGGTTTTCTGGCCTCGCGGGCCTGGACGCCACAGAGGGCATGGACGGCGTGCGCCAGCTCGAAAAAGCGGTCAAGGAATACGGCTTCATCGGGGCCCATTTTTATCCCCACTGGTTTGAATTGGCCCCGGACCATGCCAAGTGGTATCCCTTCTACGCCAAATGTGTGGAATTGAACGTGCCGGTGCAATTGCAAGTGGGGCAGTCCATGCTGTATGACCCACAACACCGTCTTCGCAGTGTGGGGCGCCCGATCGCACTGGATGCCGTGGCCTGTGATTTTCCTGAGCTCAAGATCATTGGCATCCATGTGGGCATTCCATGGACCGACGAAATGATCGCCATGGCCTGGAAACATCCGAATGTCTTCATTGGTACCGATGCCCACAGCCCCAAATATTGGCCGGAAAGTTTTGTCAAATACCTCAACTCTTATGGTCAAGACAAAGTGATCTTCGGCACCGATTTTCCGGTTCTGGAGTTTCAACGCACACGCGATGAAATCGACAATCTGAACCTTCGCCAGGAACCCAAACGCAAATTGCTGCGTGACAATGTTTTGCGCATTTACGGCTTAAATCCCAAGGCCTGAGCCATGCAAATCGCCAATATCGCTGACATGCTGGCTCTGCATGGCCGCCAGCGCCCCTGGCAAACCGCCATCGTTCATGGCTCAGCGTCAATGAACTACCAAACCCTGGACCTTCAGGTCAGCCGCCGGGCTGCCATGCTGCAGGTATTTGGGGTTAAATCTGGTGACATCGTCGGCATCGCCTTGGAAGACTCCATCGAACACCTGCTGATGCTGTATGCCGTTGCCCGCGCCGGTGCTGTCATCTTGCCACTGGACTGCCGTTGGAAAACCTTTGAAAAGCAACGCGTCGCCCAGCACTTCAAACCCGTGCTGGTGATGGTGGAGCCAGGCCAAGGTGTTGAAGGTGTGCATTGCATTGAAGCCAACAATGCATGGACAATGTCTCTAGAAACCACCCAGATTCCCAATTCATTTCCCGACGGCAACCGCGGACTCTTGATGTCCTTGTCGTCCGGCACCACAGGCCGCCCCAAAGGCCCCATGCTGACGCACCAGCAACTGATTTACCGTTTTTACATGCACTGGGCTGAACTGGGTTTGGGCAGCCGTGAACGCTACATCAACGCCACCCCTTTGTACTTTGGAGGTGGTCGGGCGTTTTCGATGTCTTCCCTTTATGCCGGCTCGACCGTGGTGTTGTGCCCACCGCCTTACACCCCTGCGGAACTGGTCGCCGAAGTGGCGCGCACCGAATCCAGCGTATTGTTTCTGGTGCCCACTTTGTTGCGCCGTTTGCTGGAGGAAGATCCCGCCACACTGGCGCCGATGCGGTCGCTCAAGACACTGATCTCCTCAGGCTCGGCCTTGACACCCGACGATAGACACCAGATTCGCACAAAGATTTGTCCCAATTTCCTCGAGTATTACAGCTCAACCGAAGGCGGTGGCGTCTCCACACTGTCCCCCGAAGATCAACTGCGTTATGCCGATTCGGTCGGTCGACCTGCCCTGAGCGTCGAAGTGGAAATCGTGGACGATCAAGACCAGTTGCTGGCCAGAAACAGCATTGGCCGCATACGGTATCGAGGCCCTGCCGTAGCCCATGGTTTTTACGCTGACCCCGAAGCCAACGCAGAAGCTTTCAAAGACGGCTGGTTCTACCCGGGTGATCTGGGCGCGATGAACGACGAGGGTTATCTGTTTCTCAAAGGGCGCTCCAAAGACATGATCATCCGAGGGGGCGTGAACATTTATCCACAAGAAATTGAAGCAACCCTGATGGCCCATCCGGCCGTTGCAGAAGCAGCGGTGGTCGGATGGCCGTCCAAGGAATTCAACGAAGAAATTGCCGCTTTTGTCATCCTGAAAACAGACGTGGATGCCGCCGATTTGATCCATTGGTGCAACGACAGCCTGGCACGCTACAAAGTGCCCAGGCAGATTTTTATCCTGAAGGAATTTCCACGCACCTCACTGGGCAAAGTCATCAAAGCCGAGCTGAGCCATCGTCTCGATCCTTTGTAAGACAGCACTTCTTTTTCTCAACCGCTTTGATACTGGCATGATCGATTTTGAAATCCCTGAAGAAGACAGCATGCTGCTGGCTTCCATCGATCGCATGATGGCACGCGAGTTTCCACCGGAGGCCTACCGCGCAGCCGATCGTGCGCACCAAACACCCTGGAACTTGTTGCCCCGCATGGGTGAATTGGGCTTGCTGGGCCTGCCTTTTCCAAGCCAATATGGTGGCATGGAACAAGACTGGCGCAGCGTCGCACTGGTGAATGAGCGGCTGGCCTATCACGCTGGCATTGCCTCGACCCTGTTTGCTACCACCGTGAGCTTTGGTGGCATGTCACTGATGACCTTTGCCAGTGAGCAGCAACGGCAAACACTTTTGCCGCACTTGGTTCAAGGCCAAGCCCGATTTGCATTGGCCTTGACGGAATCAGGGGCAGGCAGTGATGCTGCGGCCTTGAGCACCCATGCACAGCGCGTCCAAGAAGGGTGGCGTATCCATGGCCGCAAAGTCTGGATCAGCAACGCCGACGCTGCCGACCACTTGGTGGTGGCTTGCAGAACCACCCTCGGCAGCACAGGCACCGAGGGCATCTCACTGTTTCTGGTGCCACGCCACACCCCGGGTATCCACATGAGTCTTCTTGAAAAAGTAGGCCACAACTGCATGCCTTCTTGGGACATCGGTTTGGATGATGTGGTGGTGCCCGAAGATGCGCTGATGGGACAAGAGGGCATGGGGTTCAAGCATGTGTTGTCAACCCTTCAATACAGCCGCGCAGGACAAGCCGCCAATTCAATCGGTCAGGCACAGCGGGCCGTCGAACTGGCTCGGGATTTCGCCCAACAGCGAACCCAATTCGGCAGACCGATTGGCAACTTCCAAGTCATTCAGCACAAACTGGCCGACATGCAAGTGCGCGTGAACCAGGCCCGCCTGTGCCTGTACCAACTCGCTTGGTTGATTGCCCGCAAACGACCTTGCAGATTGGAAGCCGCACAAGCCAAACTGGTCGCCAGTGAAGCCTTCCAGTTTGTCACACGGGAGGGATTGCAGATCATGGCAAGCCATGGCTACGCCCTGGAGAGCGACATGCAACGCATGTGGCGAGACGCGGGTCTGTTCACTTTCGGCGAAGGCACCAGCGAAATCCAGCGCAACCTCATTGCCCGGGAGATGGGACTTTGAAGCCCGCGGCTATTCAGATTGTTCGGGGATTTGTAGACATCGCCGAAGGCCAGGTGCATTACCGCCAGGCCGGCAGCAGTGCACCGGGTCAACCGCCGCTTGTCATGTTTCACGCTTCGCCAGGCTCCGCCAAGTCACTGGAGCCCCTGATGCAGGTGCTGGCCTCCCGTCGCCGCGTGATCGCTCTGGACACTTTGGGCAATGGAGACTCTTGCGCACCTCATCCAGAACACCCTGATTTGGCGTACTTCGCACAAGCCCATCTGCGTGCGATCACCGCCTTGGGCATTGATCAATTTGACGCTTGGGGTGCACACACAGGTGCGAACATCGCCTGCGAATTGGCCATTGAAAACACCGATCGTGTCCG
>CAJBLW010000347.1 GCA_903953985.1 uncultured Burkholderiales bacterium | reverse complement strand
GCACAAACTTCAAATATTCTGGGGGCTCTTCCAGGGTCTTCAACATCGCATTGAAAGCGGTGTTGGTCAGCATGTGCACCTCGTCGATCATGAAGACCTTGAAGCGCCCTTGCACCGGTTTGTAAACCGCCTGCTCCAGCAGGCTTTGCACCTCGTCCACACCCCGGTTCGAAGCCGCGTCGAGTTCGGTGTAGTCCACAAAACGACCGGCGTCGATGTCGCGGCAAGCCTGGCAGACCCCGCACGGCTCGGCGGTGATGCCGCCCTGCCCGTCTGCACCTTGACAGTTGAGCGACTTGGCCAAAATGCGCGACACCGTGGTCTTGCCCACACCCCGGGTGCCGGTGAACAAATAGGCATGGTGCAAGCGCTGCTGCACCAAGGCATTGGTCAAAGCCTGCACCACGTGCTCCTGCCCCACCATTTCGGTGAAATTGCGGGGGCGGTATTTGCGCGCGAGGACAAGATAAGACATGGACTGCGATTCTATCGGGCCGGGGCGTTGGTTATGACAAGGTGCTTCCGACAAAATTCCAGCCCAAGGGGCAAAGCCACGGCCAGCTCGCCTACAATCCACTTTGACGGGCCTTCCCGCATGGTGAAGCGGCCAACCGGGTCAGGTGGGGAACCAAGCAGCCCTAACTGTGAATCCAGTGCCGGGGTCAAGGCTCGTCACCTTACATCTTCCCAAATCGTGCAACGCCCCAAGCGCCGAGACCGGATTCTTAGCCTGGCGGCGGCACATCGCGCCCCAAAATGCGCTGGCCCAGCCATTTCAAACCCGCGCCCACGTCCATGCGCCGGCTTTGCTGCTGCGCCACAGGATGGTTTTGACCTGTCTGCAGCGGCGGTCCGATGTCAAAAGAAAACACATAGGCGGGCTCTTGGCCCATGCGCAAGTCGGTGAGCACCAACTTGCCGTTTTGGTCCGCGAGCTTGTAAAAACCGTCGGTGAACCGCGCCAAACGCTGCAGTTGGGGGTGATCGGCGTTTTGCGCCGCCAATCCGGCACCGCGGTCGTGGGCCACAAAGCGCATCGGCCTGTTGCCGTCCATCAGCGCATAAAACCCTTCATGAAAGCGCTCGCCATCGAGCACCACCACCCGCCACAGCAAGGTGCTTAAGGGCGCGGGCGTGACCAGCAATTGCTGACTGGGCAAGCCCAGCGCCTGCAGCGACTGGCGGGCATGCTGCGTGACCATGGCCTGGCCCAGCGCGCTCCAGGCCAAATAAGCGGTGCTGAAAGCCAGCGCCCAGCCATTGATGCGCAAAGCCCTGCCCACGGGTTTGACTCGGAAAGCGCCCACCACCCCGACCAGCAAGGGCAATGAATACGCCGGGTCGATGATGAACATGCTGCCCAGGCCATAGGCCTCGTCGCTGAATGGCTGGAAAACCTGGGTGCCGTAAATCGTCATCAGGTCCAACAAGGGGTGGGTGACCAGCGCCAGCATGAGCGCCCACCACCAGCGGCCATACAAATGGGCCTGGTGGTGGATTCGGCTGACCACCCAAGCCATGGGGAAAGCAAAGAGCGTCAGCAACAACAAGGCATGTGACTCGGCACGGTGCCGAATCATGTTCAGGATAGGGTCGCCGTGGTCGAGCAACACGTCCAGGTCAGGCAGCAAACCTGCCACACCGCCCCAGACCGCGGATTTCCAAAGCGCCGTGCGACGCCCCATGACGGCCACGCCGATCGAGGCGCCCAAAAGAACTTGTGTAACGGAATCCATGGATTTTTTTTGGAAATTTGACGCAGGTCAACACGATAGCGGCTTTGGCAAGGCCTGTGGCCTATCGGGTCGAACTGGCACAGACCCGAGCAGTGATGCCCCCAATGCGCTGAAGCCGTTGGCTTGGCGAGATAATGTGGGCTGTTTGTGTTTTGCACCTTGATCGAGCCTTTGCCATGACCACCACCGCCTCCTCCTCCTCTGTCGCTCACACCCAGATGCCTCCAGTCATGGCTTGGACCGATTCACTTCAAACGGGCGACGCCCGCATGGACGAGACGCACCTGGAATTCGTGGACATGATCAACGCGATATTGGCCACCCCCGAAG
>CAJBLW010000346.1 GCA_903953985.1 uncultured Burkholderiales bacterium | reverse complement strand
GAACATCAAGAACTTTGTACAGTTACCCGCTTGGTTGGACGCGCAGGAAAACCTGAAAACCGATGCGGTCAAAAAACCCAAAGTGGCCATGTTTTGCACAGGCGGTATCCGCTGCGAAAAATCCACTGCGCTCAGGAAATTGCGCGGTTTTGACGAGGTGTATCACCTCGAAGGTGGCATCCTCAAGTACCTGGAAGAAATTCCACCTGAGCAAAGCACCTGGGAGGGCGAATGCTTTGTGTTCGACGAGCGCGTGAGCGTGGGCCACGGGCTGGGCTTGGGCCACCATGAACTGTGCCGATCATGCCGCTGGCCGCTGAGTGAGCAAGACAAGCAATCACCGCATTACGTGTTGGGTGTGAGCTGCGCCCACTGCCATGACCAGCGAACACCCGAGCAAAAGGAAAAACTGGCCGAACGGCAGCGCCAGGTCGAGTTGGCCGAGGCGCGGGGTGAGATTCATGTGGGCGCCAAGATGCCCCACCACGACGTGCCCTGAGACCGAACCGCCTATGAGCGATTTCATTCCCTTTATGCAGGAGTTGCTGGAGGATTGGGCACCCGTATCTGCCCGCCGCATGTTCGGCGGCCACGGCCTGTACCACGAGGGCCTGATGTTCGCCATCGTGATGGAGCAGCGCCTGTACCTCAAGGCCGATGAAGTCAACCGCCCAGAGTTTGAGACACTCGGCCTGGCGCCCTTCACTTACGCCATGAAGGGCAAGGATGTGGCGCTGTCGTACTGGGCTGCGCCGGATGAGATTTTTGACGAGCCCAGCGAGGCAGTGCGATGGGCACGGTCGGCTTGGGACGCTGCTTTACGTGGTCATTTGGCCAAGGCGCAGGCGAGATCAAGAACCAAGGCCAGGATGGCTAACAAAAAGGACTCCCGATCAAGTCGGGGATGACTTGACGCGCCTCACAAGCTTGTGATCAACATGTCCCGGTATTCGTCGGGCGAGGCGATGCGCGGGTTGGTTTTGTGGCAATGATCAGCCAGCGCCCCTGTGATCACGGCGTCAAACAGGCTTTCGGTCACACCCATGGCCCCTAGCCCGGTGGGCAGGTCCAAGCGGGCGCACATGTCGCGAATGGCGTCCGGAATGTCTGAGCCGCTGTGCAAGCCCATGGCTTGGGCCATGCGGTTCAGGCGGTTTTCTTTTTGTACGCTTTCAGCCGACGCGTTGAACTTCACCACTGCAGGCAAAAACATGGCGTTCAAAGTGCCATGGTGCAGGCGTGGATTCACCCCCCCCAAACTGTGGCTGAGCGAGTGCACACAGCCCAGGCCTTTTTGAAAAGCCATGGCGCCTTGCATGCTGGCGCTCATCATGTTCAGGCGTGCTTCGCGGTCTTGGCCGTTGCTGGTGGCGCGCTCAATGTGGGCCCAGCCCCGGGCCAAGCCATCCAGCGCGATACCGTCCGCAGGCGGGTTGAAGGGCGCGGCCATGAAGGTTTCCATGCAGTGCGCCACCGCGTCCATGCCGGTTGCAGCCGTCAGCATGGGCGGCAGGCCGAAGGTCAGTTCGGGGTCGCAAATGGCGGCTTTGGGCACGATGAACCAGCTGTGAAAGCCAAGCTTGCGGCCATCGTCCAGAATCAAAATCGCACCCCGGGCCACCTCGCTGCCGGTGCCGCTGGTGGTGGGGACGGCGATGATGGGGGCCACGCGGTCAGTGATCTTGAGCGAGCCCCCTTCGATGGTGGCGTAGGTTTTCAGCGGGCCTTCGTGGCTGACCGCAATGGCCACGCCCTTGGCACAGTCGATAGCCGAGCCGCCGCCGACCGCGATCAGGCCGTCGCAACCGTGTTGTTGGTACATGGCCGCTGCGGCGCGTACGGCCGACTCGGTGGGGTTGGACGGTGTTTGGTCAAACACGGTGACGGGCAAGTCCGGCAGGGCGTCCAGGGCTTTTTGCAGTACGCCCGCGGCTTTGACGCCCGCGTCGGTCACGATCAGCGGTTTACGGATGCCCACGCGCTCGCATTCAGCCTGCAGCAGCTTCACGGCGCCAAAGTCGATCTGGATCTGGGTGACGTAATTGATGAAAGACATGCGAATACTCCAATCAGAGGCCTCGGTTCGAAAATCACAGAACATCGGGGCAGGGCGTTGTACGATCAAAGCCCATTTTGATGCAGGAATCGTCTTTGCCCACCTTGCCAGCCTCGTTGTCCGTCACGTTGGCAACACCGAACCCCACTCCCAGCGTCCCATGAGCAGTCACCACACCAACCCCCGATCACTGTTGAATGTCGCTACACGCAGCCTGATCGAACGCGTTGAACGCGCAGGTCGTCCTTCGATGGCGTCCATGACTCCCGCCCAAGCGCGCGAGTTTTATGACATTGGCGGCCCCATGCTCGACCTTCAGCCTGCGCCAAATGTAGACCGGGTGCAAAACTTCAGCATCCCCGCCCGCGACGGTCACGCCATGCCCGCCCGCTTGTTCGCGCCGCAAAGTGACATGGCTTTACCTGTGATGCTTTACATCCATGGCGGCGGTTTTTCGGTGGGGAGCTTGACGACCCACGACGTGCTGTGCCGCCAACTCTCTCGCCAAGGACATTGCGCCGTGGTGTCTTTGGATTACCGATTGGCCCCTGAGCACCGCTTTCCAACGGCTGTGCACGACCGCTGGGACGCGCTGAACTGGCTGCAGCAGCATGGGCAATCGCTGGGCTTGGACACCACCCGATTGGCCGTTGGAGGCGACAGCGCAGGGGGCACTTTGGCCACGGTGTGCGCCATGATGGCCCGCGATTCAGGACTTTCCCTGCGCCTGCAGTTGTTGTTTTACCCCGGCTGCATCGCTCGGCAAGATACCGCCTCGCACCACACGTTTGCAGAAGGCTTCATGCTCGACAAGGACACCGTGGACTGGTTTTTTGCCAACTACATCGACGAAGCCGACCGAGACGACTGGCGTTTCGCGCCCATGAACGCCCCTGACCATGGGGGCCTGGCCCCTGCCTGGATCGGTTTGGCCGAATGCGACCCACTGGTGGACGAGGGTGTGCAGTACGCCGACACGCTGCGCATGGCGGGTGTGGCGGTCGATCTGGAAATATACAAGGGCGTGGTCCACGGTTTCATCACCATGGGCCGCGCCATCCCGGACGCCCTGCAAGCGCATGCCGATGCAGGCAGGGCTTTGCAAAACGCTTTTGAAAGCTGAACCCATGAAACGCCAAGATTTCCGTTTGTCTCACCGCATGCGCGTGCGCTGGGTGGAGGTGGACATGCAAAAGATCGTCTTCAACGGTCACTACCTCATGTACTTCGACACCGCCGTCACCGAGTACTGGCGGCAACTGGCCATGCCTTACGTTGAGACTATGCACCAGCTGGGCGGCGATTTGTTTGTCAAAAAGGCCAGCTTGGAGTACCACGCCAGCGCCGAAATGGACGATTTCCTGGAGGTGTGCATGCGTTGCGACCGGGTAGGCAACTCGTCCATGACGTTTTCCGGGGCGATTTTTCGGGGCGATCAATTGCTGATCACCAGCGAGATGGTCTATGTGTACGCCGACCCGGTGGTCAAAAAGAGCCAGCCCATCCCAGCCCCGTTGCGCGACCTGCTCGAAGGCTTTGAGCGTGGCGAAGACATGGTGCAGGTGCATGTGGGATCGTGGCACGACTTCCACAAACAGGCCAGCCCGCTGCGCCACGAGGTGTTTGTGGATGAGCAAAAAGTGCCTGCCGAGATGGAGTTGGACCACGAGGATGACACGGCATTGCACGCCGTCGCCCTGAACCGCATGGGCTTTTGTCTGGCCACTGGCCGCTTGATCCAGCATGCGCCCGGCGTGGCCCGCATTGGCCGAATGGCCGTTAAAAAGCAAATGCGCGGCAGCGACCTGGGCCGCCGCGTGCTCCACGCTTTGATGGATGCGGCAAAGCACCGGGGCGACACCCAGGTGATGTTGCACGCCCAATGCAGCGCCGAAGGTTTTTACGAACGCTCAGGGTTTAAGCCACATGGAGGTGTTTTTGAAGATGCTGGGATCGCGCACATCGAGATGGTGCGCAAACTTTGAAAAAAAGCGGCTCACGCCGCTTTTTCGATTTCCGACAGGGCGACTTTCACAATATCTGCCACCGTGCTTCGGTCGATACCCTTGGATTGGCAGTAATTAGACGTGAGCCACACCCTCAAATCTTTGGCGCCTTTGCTGGCGTTGCAGGACATGCAGCACAGTGAAATATTGGTTCGGGTGATGATGTTTTCATCGTTGATGATGTGCTCCCATGATGGTTTTTCTCCACGGGTCACGGCTGGAATGGTGAAGTCACGATGGCAATAAACGCAGGACGTGTCCCTGGCTCTGACCTCGGCTTCCAGCCATGCGGGGATATTCCACGCGTTCAAGGGATTGGCTCCTGAGTTCGCAAAGTTAAATGTCTGCGAGCAGGGCGTAAGGCAACGGCAGCAACTCCAGAGCCTCGCCTTGGGCGCTGCCCACAAGCCAGCCAGACTGTTGGCTTTCCAGCGTTCCGCTGACCAGCGCATCAAAGCCCTGACCGTCCGGACGTGCAGCACACAGCACCACGGTGGCGCAGGGCTGCTCGGGGTCTGTGGGGGTGAACACGTCTTGCCCCGTCGCCAAAGCCACCGGGCTGTGCACCAGCGCCGTGCGGCGCTTGAGCGTGCCGCGAAACTGGCTGCGGGCCACGACCTCTTGCCCGGGGTAGCAGCCTTTTTTGAAGTTCACCCCGCCCACCGATTCGTAATTGAGCATTTGCGGCACGAAGGCCTCGAACAGCGGTTGGGTCACCAGCGTCACGCCGCTCATGACTTCTGCCCAGGCCCAAACCTCGTTGGACAGCTCAGTCCCGGCAGGGAGTGCTTCCGATGCGTCGCTCAGCCACAGGGCGCGGGGCACTTGGGTGTCGCCCAGCACAGCGGGATTCAGTGCCACGATGTGAGCTCCGCCGTTGCAGCAGGTTTGCCAAGGGGTGGCTGCAGCTCCAACGTCCCGGGCACTGTCGCCCAACAAGCCGCGCAACTGCCATTGACTCGTGACGTCGCTCATTTTGACTTTGGCTCGCAGTACAAACATCGACAGGCGCTTGAGCGTTTGGGCCAGCAAATCGAGGCTCATGACCAGCAAAACGGTGTCTGGCGCAGTTTTGACGACGACAAAACTGGCCTGCATGCGGCCCTTGGCCGAGCAAAAAGCGGCCAGGCGGGACTGGCCCACAGGCAAAAGCAGCACGTCGTTGCTCAGTTGGTTGTGCAAAAAGTTGGCCGCGTCCTCGCCGTGGGCCTGAATCACGCCCAAGTGGGGCAGGGCGGTAACGCCTTGCAGTTGGGCTGCGAATTGGTCGATGCGGGCAGTGGCTGAGGTGGTCATGGCGATAAGTGTGTGGTGAGCCCGGAATCAAGGCCCACAGAATCCAATGGGTTTCGAATGGGGCCACAGAGCAAAGGATGGAAGGCCTCAATTATGATCAGCCGCCAGCGTCAATCGGCTCTGTGCGGACATTTTTCCAAGGGTTGTGAGTGATCAAAGGTTTGTTCAAGTTTTTGGTCGGTTTGGTCGTGCTGGCCTTGACGCTGGCGTTTGCCGCCTATTTTTGGGTACAAAGGCCCATGCCGCTGCGTGCGCCAGCGGCGACCCCGGTCGATTTGTCGATCGAGCCGGGTACATCGGCCAAAGCCATCTCGCAGGCCGTGGCCGATGCCGGTGTGGACACATCACCCACCTTGCTCTACGCGTGGTTTCGGCTGTCGGGCCAGTCACGCCAGATGCGGGCTGGAAGCTATGAAGTTGCCCCCGGTACATCGCCCGAGCGTTTGCTGCGCATGCTGGTTCTGGGCGAAGAAAGCCTGCACACCGTCACGATTGTGGAAGGTTGGAACTGGCGACAAGTACGTCAGGGCTTGGACAAATCCGAGCACCTGAGACCCGACAGCCGAACATTGGACGACGACCTCTTGATGGCGCAGCTGGGCCGCCCGGGTGTGGGCCCAGAAGGGCGCTTTTACCCAGATACCTACTCGTATGCCAAGGGCTCCAGTGACTTGGCTGTTCTGCAACGCGCGCTCAAATCCATGGACAAGCACCTGCAAGTCGCCTGGCAAGCCCGATTGCCCGGTGTGTCGCTCAAGTCGCCTGAAGAGGCTTTGATATTGGCGAGCATTGTGGAAAAGGAAACTGGCCAGGGAGCAGACCGCCCGATGATCTCTGGCGTTTTCAACAACCGCATGCGGATTGGCATGCGTTTGCAGACCGACCCGACGGTGATTTATGGCTTGGGTGAGGCCTTTGACGGCAACCTGCGCCGCATCCATTTGCAGACCGACAACCCTTGGAACACCTACACCCGCGGCGGCTTGCCGCCCACCCCGATTGCCATGCCGGGCAAGGCGGCTTTGTTGGCGGCGGTGCAACCTGCTAAGACGCAGGCACTGTACTTTGTTGCCAAAGGCGACGGCAGCAGCCACTTCAGCGCCACGCTTGACGAGCACAACCGGGCCGTGAACCGTTACCAGCGTGGGCAGAAGTAAGCGGTGTTGACATGACCTCATCGCGGTCTGAGACCGCCACCACGGGGTGTGACTCCTGCGACAATCGGGTTTTGTCTTTCAAGCACACCATGACACGCGGTTTGTTCATTAGTTTTGAAGGCATCGATGGTGCGGGCAAGTCCACACACATCGATCGCGTGGCCCAGTTCTTCCGCGAAGCGGGTAGGGCGGTCGTGCTGACACGCGAGCCTGGCGGCACGCTTTTGTCGGAAAAACTGCGCGAGTTGGTGCTGCACGAAGCCATGGACGCGCTGACCGAAGCGCTGTTGATGTTCGCGGCCCGCCGCGAACATTTGCTACAAGTCATTGAACCTGCACTGGCCCGGGGCGATGTGGTGCTGTGCGACCGCTTCACCGACGCCACTTTTGCCTACCAGGGCGGTGGGCGTGGCTTTGACTTGCAAGTACTGGCTCAGTTGGAGCGCATGGTGCAGGCCTTGCCCGATGGCAACTTGCGCCAGCCCGAGCTGACCATTTGGTTTGATTTGGACCCGCACATCGCCGCGCAGCGCTTGGCCTCGGCCCGTGTGCCGGACAAGTTTGAATCTCAGCCAGCCGACTTTTTTACTGCCGTTCGCGCCGGTTATGCCAAGCGCCAATCCGAAATGCCTGGCCGTTTTGCACGAATAGACGCCGCCCAAAGCCTAGACGCCGTGGCTGCTGACGTGGCCCGTGTGGTGACCAACTGGCTCAAGCAGGCTGCCGCATGAGTACCGTTTTGAATGCGCCTTGGATTGCCCGCCAAGCTACCGATTTGCTGACTCAGCGGGGACATGCCTGGTTGCTTCAAGGCCCTTCGGGTTTGGGCCAATACGAATTGGCGCTGGCCCTGGTATCGGCCTGGCTTTGCGAAAAGCCCACAGAGCAGGGCGCTTGTGGCAATTGCACAAGCTGCCATGCCGTGGCCGTTCACACCCACGCCGACCTGGCCGTGCTGATGCCTGAGACGGTGATGATCGAGCTGGGTTGGCCTTTGTCGGAAAAAGCCCAAGACGAGATTGACAAGAAAACCCGCAAGCCCAGCAAAGAAATCAGGGTCGATGCGATGCGTGATGCAGTGGAGTTTACGCAGCGCACCGACGCGCGGGGGCGCGGCAAGGCGGTGCTGGTGTTTCCCGCTGAGCGCATGAACACCATCACGGCAAACGCCCTCCTTAAAACACTCGAAGAGCCGCCGGGCGACGTGCGCTTTGTGCTGGCCACCGAGGCAGCGGACATGCTTCTGCCCACCATCCGCAGTCGGTGTCTGGCCCACACCATGAAGTGGCCAGATGCCGATGAAGCACTGACTTGGCTGAGTGGGCTGGGCGTGCCCGCCCCTGTGGCGCAGGCCTTGCTGCGCAGCGCAGGCGGTCGCCCCACCGATGTGCTGCGTCAAGCCGAAACCGGTTTGTCGCCCGACTGGTGGGCCGCTTTGCCCATGGCCATGCGCTCGGGCGATGCCAGGCACTTGGCCAATTTGACTCCCGCGCAAGCCATTGATGCCTTGCAAAAGCTTTGCCACGACCTGGTCTTGCGCCAGACAGGCGCAGCCCCGCGTTTTTTTGACACGACCCAATTGCCTGCAAGCCAAGCATCGGTGGCGGTTTTGACCGACTGGTTCAAGCGGCTGATGAAGTCGGCACGCACCGCCGAACACCCTTTCAACGCCGGTCTGATGCTCGAAGCCCTGACCGCTGATGCCCAACATACGCTGCTGTCCAAAGTCTGATTCATGTACACCGATTCCCATTGCCACCTGAACTTTCCTGAACTGATGAGCCAGCTCGGCTTCATCCAACAGGCCATGGTGGCTGCTCAAGTCACCCGCGCCATGGTCATTTGCACCACGATGGAAAAGTTCGACGAGGTTCACAACCTGGCGATGGACAATAACAACATGTGGGCCACAGTGGGTGTGCACCCGGATAACGAAGGCGTGCGTGAGCCCAGTTTGCAGGATCTGCTGGACGGCGCGGCGCGACCCAAAGTGGTGGCTATTGGCGAGACGGGTTTGGACTATTACCAAATGGACGAGCGCAAAGGCGGGCGTACTGTTGCAGACATGGAATGGCAGCGCGAGCGTTTTCGCACCCACATCCGCGCAGCACGGCAAACGGGTTTACCGCTGGTCATTCACACCCGGGAGGCTTCGGACGACACGATTTCGATTTTGAAAGAAGAGGGCGAGACGGGAGGGGCAGGGAGCGCTGGGGGTGTATTCCACTGCTTTACAGAAAGCCAGCAAGTGGCCCGTGCGGCTTTAGACTTGGGTTTTTTCATCTCTTTTTCAGGCATCCTGACTTTCAAGACGGCGGCCGACTTGCGCGAAGTGGCCAAATTTGTGCCCGATGACCGCTTGTTGATTGAAACCGACAGCCCTTATTTGGCGCCTGTACCTTACCGCGGTAAGCTCAATAACCCCTCTTATGTGCCCTTTGTGGCCAAACTGTTGGGTGAGTTGCGTGGGTGCAGTTCCGAGTCGATTGGTGAGTTGACGACCCAAAATTTCCTGAAATTGTTTGTTAAAACAACCAATTAATATTCATGTACTACATTAATAATTTTAAAAAACTCTTTGTTATTATTGGACTTTTTTGTTTTTCATCTCTTTCGCAAGCTGGAGCTTACGAGGACTTTTTTAAAGCGGTCCAGTTTGACAATGTTCGCACTGTGCAAGCCTTGCTTCAACGTGGCTTTGATCCCAACACGGTCAACCCGGAGGGCGTTCCAGCCCTGATGCTGGCGGTGCGAGAACCATCCTTGAAGGTGGCCGAGTTGCTGGCCAGTTGGCCAAAAACCAAAACCGAACTGCGCAACGACAAAGACGAAAGTGTGTTGATGTTGGCTGCCCTCAAGGGCCATTTCAGCTTGGTAAAAAAACTGGTTGAACATGATGCCGATGTGAATAAAACTGGTTGGACTCCTTTGCATTACGCGGCGTCTGCGGGTCATGTGCAAATCATCGAGTACCTGCTGGAGCAAAGCGCCTATATTGATGCTGAGTCACCCAACGGCACCACGCCACTGATGATGGCCGCCATGTACGGTAGTCCTGAAGCCGTCAAGGTGCTGATTCAGGCGGGTGCTGATTTGCACCAAAAAAATCAGCTGGGTTTGAGCGCTTTTGATTTTGCGGTACGCGGTCAGCGAACAAATTCCAAAGAACTCATTGAAACTGCTTTGGCACGTTTGGCGGCTCGTCAAAACCAGACAACCACCAACTCGGTCCTGCAAAAACCTGCCACGCCCATTTCATCCATGCCTAAGTGATCACATCGGTTGCTTTAGGCGAGAACTGCAATCTATTAATTTCATACGATGTATATTATGTTAAGTAAATATGGTGCAGCAACAAGCAATAACCAGCAAGCAACAAGTCTCTCAAATGCCGATCAAAAAATCTGATCGATACAGAGGCCCATATGGTCACGGTGCGATCAGTTCATTGAAGATGGTGAGTTCAGGGCGTCAGCACCAAACGGTGAACAGACGTGCTTTTTTGTTGCAGGGGGCGGTAATGGCCCGCAGCCCAAGCGCTGGCCATCGAGCGGCTTCGGGTGTCAAAAACATGGCCTGATTGTCCCGTTTGGTAAATGAAGACCGATCGCTCAGGATCGGCCAAGTCATAAACCGCGCGCATGGAAGCCGCATGGCGGTTGGCAAAAGGCTCCTTGAGGTCATTGGCCCAGTATTGGCCCACATTCACTGTGAACAAGTCCCCTGCACTTTCGGTGCGCACATCAAACAGGGTGTTAAGAACTGGCACTTTGCCAAAGGGCTTGTGGCTGCTGATGGCCGGGTGCCAAGCGCCCCAGCGCCAGGTGCGCATGTCCTGGCCTTGTTGGGCGGCAATGCGGGTCAAGGCACGGTCAAGCGCCGCAGACACTTGCGCTGGGCAGCCAGCAGCGCCACACCAAAAAGCGTCAGAGCGTTTCATGATGCCTTCAACCGCAGCACGAAAATGGCGTTTGCCGTACAGCGCTTTGAATCGATCGGCACCCAGGTGTGGCACCAGTAAGCCCCGAGTCAATTCATCGGCCCAAACGTTGAAGACCAGCGCGGCGGAGCTGTCAGTTGTCATTTGGCCATCAAATGTAAGGAGCAATTTCAAGGTCTGATCGCCCAGCGGGTGTTGAGGCTTGGCGCTCAACAGAGTGGGCAGTAGAGCTTTGGCACCCAGTGAGGTGACGTCGTTTTGAATGGCTTGCAGGCTTTCACGACTGTGCTTGGGACTTGCAGCCAGCAATTGTTCAATGCGCTCAAAACGCTCGGGCGTGGTCCAGTCGCCGCCAACAAAATGCGTGTAACCGGGCGGAAGGATGTTCTGGTTTGCAGTGGCGTGCCAGCCTTTCGCTTCGATGGTGCCGCGGTTCAGAGCGGGGTTTTGGTTCGCAGGTAGCCATCCGTTCCAGTCGTACTGGGCCAACCAGCCGGGAGCCGGCGCGACACCCCGGATGTCATTTTGCGGCGAGCGTATAGGCAGTTTGCCAACGGCCTGAAACGCCACATCGCCCAGCGTGTCGGCCATGACCACACTTTGCATAGGCGCATGGTTGTCGGTGAAGGCCTTTTGGAGTTCGGGCACGGTTTGCGCCCAGTTGGTCAACATGCCCGATTCAACGGTTTTGTTGTCTTCGGTTAAGGCTGACCAGCGCAGGCTCACGGCGTAACGTTGGCCGTTGATGAGTTTGCCGTATTGCGGTTGCACATCGCTGATGACAGGCCCGTGGCGCGTATTGCGCACTTTGAGGGCCACATCGCCCTGCCCTTTGACACGGATGGTTTCGGTGCGTTCATTAAACGCTGCCCAGCCGGTGGGGGTGCGGTATTGCCCCGGTTTGGTGGCGTCCAGCTGTTCGAGGTAAAGGTCCTGAACATCCGGGCCGGTGTTGGTGAAGCCCCAGGCCACACCTTGGGTACGGCCCAGCACCACAAACGGCAAACCGGGCAAGGTGGCCCCGATCACATCCAGCGCGGGGTGTTGGTGCCCACCGGGCAATTGCCCGGCGGGCGCTTTGAGGTGCGCGAAATACCAAATGGCTGGAGCGCTCAAAGCCAGATGCGGGTCATTGGCCAGCAAGGGTTTGCCGCTGACGGTGTGGCTGCCGGGCACCACCCAGTTGTTGCTGCCCTTGCCTTCCAGAATGCCGACATCGCGCACCCAGTCGGTCGACCATTGGGCCAAAGCAGTGGGAGCCGGCTTGGTGGTCGACGCGGATTTGCCCTTTGGGGCGTACACACCCAACTCGGCATACAAGGATGGAAGGTCCACCAATGTGGCGGGTTTTTCACCAGGATACGGCGGCATGAGTTGCCACAGCTGTTCATGGTTCAGAACCTGAGAGGCCGACAAACGGGCGAATTCCTGCCCCCAGTTGCCGCCCAGATCGAGGGCCATCATCAGCGCCCAGCCCAGGCTGTCTTCGGGCGACCAGGCCTGGCCTTTGGGGCCACCGGCCACGGTGCCGAGCAGTTTGAATTCGGGAGTTGGCCGCACCGCACCGCTTTGCCAGGCGTTTTGAATGCCCTCACTGTAGGCTTGCAGGGCGGCTTGCGTTGCGGGCGATAAACCCTTCAACTGTTTTTGTGCCATGCCTATGATGCCCAGCGTGCGCATCAGTTTGTCGGTGTCCAGCGTGGCCGCGCCCAAAATTTCGGACAACTCGCCACGCATCAGACGGCGGTTGAATTCGAGTTGCCAGCCGCGCTCTTGCGCGTGCACAAAGCCCACTGCGCGCCAGGTGTCGAGGGCGGTGGCACCTTCAATGTGCGTCACATCCGCGGCATCGCGGGTGATGTTGACTGGGGCACTCAAACCTGCCAGCTTAAGTTGTCCGTCGAGTTGGGGCAAGCTGCGCATCAAGTGCACCGCCGACACACCGCCTGCCACCAACACGGTGCAAAGCAAGAATAAGAAAAGTCGTCCAATCCATTTCATGGTGTCTCCGTGTGGGCGTTGAGCACGCCTCTGGTCTCGCCTGTTCAGGCTTTGATGCGGTATTAAATGTGGCCCCAAACCATCAGCGCGTCACGCCCTTCGGTGACAAGGTCGACCTTGGCACCCACGGGCAGCAGCACCTTGGTTACCACATGGCCAAAGGGCAAACCGGTGAGCACCGGGGCCTTGATCTGGCCGCTTAGCCAGTCGACCACAGTGGTCAGCTTGAAGCCTTTGTCGTGCGAGGGCACCAGCTTGTAGTTGGTGAACTGGCCCATCAACACCGCCTTTTGCTGGGCCAACACACCCGCGTGCAGCAGTTGCGTGAGCATGCGTTCGATTCGGTAAGGGTGCTCGCCCACATCCTCAAGAAAGAGCACGCCACCCTTGACTTGCGGGAAGTAGGGCGTGCCCAGCAACGAGGTCAACACCGTGAGGTTGCCGCCCCAAAGCGGCGCGTCCTTCACCAGCACGCGTCGCTCTGCTTCAGCCTTGGGCAATTGCCAGCCTGTTCCCTCCCCTTGCTCGAGCAGCAGGTCGTCAAAGCAGGCTTGCATGATCTCGTCTGGTTCTTCGCTTGGGCCGAAATCTTCTCCCAATGCAGGGCCTTGCCAGCTGATGCGACCAGTCTTGGCGAACACCGCCTGGTTGAAGGCCGTGAAGTCGCTCAGACCTACGAACTGCGTGCCACCGTCGATGGCTTTGGCGATTTGTTTGTAGGGCAAGCTGGGCAGGATGCGCGTGAGGCCGTAGCCTCCGCGCGAGATCAGGGCCACATCGGCCCCGCTGGCTGAGGCACGGGTGATGGCTTCAATGCGGGTGGCGTCGTCTCCAGCAAAGCGCATGTGGCTGGCCAATGCGGCTTCGTCCACCTCGACCTCGTGCCCCTGGGCTTGAAGACGCTTCACGCCACGGCGAAAAGCGACTTTGTCGCGTACCGCGCTGGAGGGGGAAAAAATGTAAATGTGGGCCATGAAGTCTTCGTCGAAGTCAAACACCGTTCTTCAGCGATGCAGCTAAAGCGCCGCCTTAAAAGGTGCAAACGGGTCAAGGCCTGAAGTGTCGCACAGCCGCCTCGGCAATCGCCCTGCCCTGCTCTTGCACAAAATGTCCTGCATCGGGCAGCAGCATGGGTTCGGGGCAGCCATTGATCTGGCTTTGCAAATGTCGCATCACTGGCTCGCCCAGCACCGGGTCTTGCTGGCCGATGGCCATGAAGATCTGGCCTTGCCATTCGTCGCGCCAAAAGGCCTTTGCCTGACGTGAGATGGCCGCACCGGGTGAATCGGCAAACTCCGGCACCATGGGCGGAAAGGCTCGCAACGCGGCGCGGTAGCCCTTATCAGGGAAGGGTGCGTTGTAGGCCGCCGTCTCTTGTGCCGTCATGTTGCGGTTACCCCGAGCAAACAGCTTGCCCACATCGAACAGCGGCTGGCTTTGGCACCAATCGCGCCAGGCCAAAAAGCCTGCACTCAAAGGAGCCTCGCCCGTTGCGAGTGTGGTGTTCATGACCAGCAAGCCCTTGTAGCGCGCGGGTCCTGCCATCGGCAATGTCAAGCCCAAAATGCCGCCCCAGTCCTGCACCACCAGCACCACGCGCTGCAGGTCAAGGCGTTCGATCAAATCGAGCAAAGACTGGCGATGGGTTTCAAAGTGGTGAAAACTGTCCTTCTTGGGCTTGTCGCTCTTGCCAAAGCCGATCAGGTCCGGAGCCACCACCCGGTGTCCCGCCGCCAACCAGACCGGAATCATCTTGCGGTACAAGTAACTCCATGCCGGGTTGCCGTGCAGGCACAGCCAAGTCAATGGCGCGCTTGTCTCGCCCTCATCCAGGTAGTGCATTCGCAACCCTGCGATGCTGGGCAGGTCGTTCACGTAGCGCGGCTGCCAAGGGTAATCGGGCAAATCGCCAAACGCCTCATCGGGTGTGCGCAAGGCGTCTTCTCTGAGTGGGTCGAAGTTCATTCTTCTGGGCCTGAAAAAGTCTTTGAGCAACTGGCTACATTCATCCGCTTGCACGCCGCCTGTCACCTGGGTTTGGTGGTTCAGCTGAGCGTGATCAAACAGGTTGAGCACCGAGCCCGCCACCCCGGTGCGCGGATCTGCCGCACCAAACACCACGCGGTCCACCCGGGCGTGCAGCATGGCGCCGCTGCACATGGCGCAGGGCTCCAGCGTCACATACAGCGTGCAGCCATCGAGCCGGTAATTCCCCAACACGCGGGCCGCTTCTCGCAACGCCACCACCTCTGCATGAGCTGTCGGGTCGTGGCTGCCAATCGGGGCGTTGCGGCCCGTGGCGATGACTTGACCATTCTTGACGACCACCGCACCCACCGGCACCTCACTCGCTTCGGCGGCCAATCGGGCCTGCTCCAGCGCCAGGCCCATCCAGTGGGCGTCTTGGCTTGGCGTGTCCACGCTCAAGACACCATGCCCAACCGCTGCATCCATTGCGCGATGGCTTGCTCTTGTTCGCCCCCCTGGGCATAGGCGGCGTGCATGGCCGCGTGCGACTCGGGGCGGTGCTGGTTGATCTTGACCTTGGTTTTCAGGTCAAGAATCTTCAACTCAAAAGCCACGATGCCATTCAGCATGCCGTGGGCGTAACTCTCCGGCAGCCCCCGCCACTGCGCGGCATAAGCCGGTTCGTGGTCGGCAATCATTTGCTTAAGCATGGCGTCTTTGGCATCGTTGCCGTCCAGCATGCGAGCCTCAACCCGGGCATGCACCGCCAGATAAGTCCAGGTCGGCACGCGCAGCAAATCGGGGTAAACGGCTGGAGACATGTAGGCCTGCGGCCCCATGAAGGTCACCAGCGCCTGCGGCCGTGCTTGCAAGAACCCGGCATGCGGATTGGCGCGGGCACAGTGACCCAAAAGTGCCACAGGCTGGCCACCCTCTTCGATCAGCTTGAGCGGCAAATGCGTGACAAACGGAAAATCATCACCGTCGGTGGATACCAGGCTGGCAAATGGGTGCTCGCGCATGATGGCTGCAGCATGCTGGGGATGGTTGAATTGTTGGGGGAGATACATGCAAAGACTGTACCAAAAGAAAGGCACCCGAAGGTGCCTTGTCTGTCATTCCCATTCGATGGTGGCCGGTGGTTTTGAACTCACGTCGTAAGTCACCCGGTTGAT
>CAJBLW010000345.1 GCA_903953985.1 uncultured Burkholderiales bacterium | reverse complement strand
GGTCTTGTGCTCAATGAGGTGTACAAATTCGTGACGGAAATGCTTGAGCATGCCGCGCACCGGCATGGCCGCAGCGTCGCCCAAGGCGCAAATCGTGCGGCCCATGATGTTGCCAGCCACGCTGTCGAGCATGTCGATGTCGCTGGGTCGGCCCTGCCCGTGTTCAATGCGGTCCACCATGCGCCAGAGCCAGCCTGTGCCTTCCCGGCAAGGGGTGCATTGGCCGCAGGACTCATGAGAGTAAAAGTAAGACAAGCGGGCCAAAGCCTTGACCATGCAACGGGTCTCGTCCATGACGATCACCGCGCCCGACCCGAGCATCGAGCCGCCTTCTTTGGCGATGCTGTCGTAGTCCATGGTCAGCTTCATCATCAATTCAGCCGGAACGACCGGCGACGACGATCCCCCGGGGATCACCGCCTTGAGTTGGCGACCACCGCGCATGCCACCGGCCAGTTCAAGCAGCTTGGCAAACGGCGTGCCCATGGGCACTTCGTAGTTGCCGGGGCGCTCCACGTCACCGCTGACCGAGAAAATCTTGGTGCCGCCGTTGTTAGGCTTGCCGCATTCCAGATAGGCTTGGCCCCCGTTGCGGATGATCCAGGGCACCGCTGCGAATGTTTCGGTGTTGTTGATCGTGGTGGGCTTGCCGTAGAGGCCAAAGCTGGCTGGGAACGGTGGCTTGAAACGGGGCTGGCCTTTTTTGCCTTCGAGAGATTCGAGCAAGGCAGTTTCTTCGCCGCAGATGTAAGCGCCAAAACCGTGCGAGGCGTGCAGCTGGAAGCTGAAGGTACTGCCCAGGATGTTGTCACCCAAATAGCCTGCAGCGCGGGCTTCTTCCAAAGCCGCTTCAAAGCGCTCGTAGGTGTGGAAAATTTCGCCGTGGATGTAGTTGTAACCCACGCTGATGCCCATGGCATATGCCGCAATGATCATGCCCTCGATCACCGTGTGCGGGTTGTACTCCATGATGTCGCGGTCTTTGCAGGTGCCCGGCTCGCCCTCGTCTGAGTTGCACACCAAGTACTTTTGACCCGGGAACTGGCGGGGCATGAAGCTCCACTTCAGACCCGTAGGAAAGCCAGCGCCGCCCCGACCGCGAAGGCCCGATTCTTTAACGGTGGCGATCACCTGATCTTGCGTCATGCCAGCAACGCCGGTCTCGGCATTAGGCTCAGCACCGTCTTTGCCCAAAATCTTGCGCAATGCAGCATAGCCGCCACGCGATTCGTAGTCTTGAATACCCCAGTTCGAGCCATTCAGCCCAGCATAAATTTGCGGGTTGATGTGGTGGTCGTGGAAGCAGGATTCCACGCCATTGGCCTGGAACTGGCTGAGAATTTGTTCGACATTCATCAGGCGGCCTCGGCTTTCTTCAAGCTATCAACCAATTGGTCGAGCTTGTCGTGGCTCATGAAACTGCACATGTGGCGGTCGTTCACCAGCAGTACCGGCGCATCGGCGCAAGCGCCCTGGCATTCGCTGGGCTGCAAGGTAAACAAGCCGTCAAGCGTGGTTTCTCCGGCGTGTACACCCAGCTTGCGCTCCAGATGCTCTAGGGCCATTTGGCCACCGCGCAACTGACAAGGCAGGTTGGTGCAGACGTTCAGCTTGAACTTGCCCACCGGCTTTTGGTTGTACATGTTGTAGAAGGTCGTGACTTCGTGCACAGCCATCACAGGCATGCCCAACACCTCGGCCACGACTTGCTCGCTTTCGGGGCTGACCCAGCCAAGTTCTTGCTGGACGATAGCCAGACAAGCCATGACGGCCGACTGCTTTTGGTCTGCAGGGAACTTGGCGACTTCACGCGCAAAGCGTGCTTTGGTTGACTCAGAGATCATCGGTCAATCTCTCCAAAAACAATGTCCATGGTCCCGATGATCGCGACCGCGTCGGCCAGCATGTGGCCACGGGCCATTTCATCGAGGGTGGCCAAATGGGCAAAGCCCGGGGCACGAATTTTGAGACGGTAAGGCTTGTTGGCCCCATCGCTCACCATGTAAATGCCGAACTCACCCTTGGGGTGCTCGACAGCAGCGTAGGCCTCGCCTTCGGGCACATGAAAACCTTCGGTGAAGAGCTTGAAATGGTGAATCAAGTCTTCCATGTTGGACTTCATGCCTTCGCGCGAAGGCGGCGCCACCTTGTGGTTGTCGGTGATGACGGGGCCGGGGTTGGCACGCAACCACTTCACGCATTGCTGGATGATGCGGTTGGATTCGCGCATCTCCTGCACACGCACCAGATAACGGTCGTAGCTGTCACCGGTCTTGCCCACAGGCACGTCGAATTCCACCTGGTCGTAGGCGTCGTAAGGCTGCTTTTTGCGCAAGTCCCAAGCGAAGCCGGAGCCACGCAGCATGGGGCCTGTCATGCCCAGATTCAGGGCGCGCTCGGGTGCCACCACGCCGATGCCGACGGTGCGCTGCTTCCAGATGCGGTTGTCGGTCAGCAGGGTTTCGTACTCGTCCACACACTTGGGGAAGCGCTGGGTGAAGTCGTCGATGAAATCCAGCAAGGAGCCATTGCGGTTCTTGTTGAGCTGCTCGATGGCCTTGGCGTTTTTGATCTTGCTGACCTTGTACTGCGGCATGCTGTCCGGCAGATCTCGGTAAACGCCACCTGGACGGAAATACGCCGCGTGCATGCGGGCACCGGACACGGCCTCGTACATGTCGAACAGGTCTTCACGTTCACGGAAGGTGTAGATCAGGATGGTCGAGCTACCGCAGTCGTTGCCGTGCGAACCCAGCCACATCAAATGGTTCAGTACGCGGGTGATTTCCGAGAACATCACCCGGATGTACTGAGCGCGCATGGGCACTTCAAGGCCCAGCATCTTCTCGATGGCCAAGCAATACGCATGCTCGTTACACATCATCGATACGTAATCCAAGCGGTCCATGTAGGGCAGCGATTGAATGTAGGTTTTGCTCTCCGCCAGTTTTTCAGTGGCGCGGTGCAATAGACCGATGTGCGGATCGGCACGTTGCACGACCTCACCGTCCAACTCGAGCACCAAGCGCAACACACCGTGTGCGGCCGGGTGCTGGGGACCGAAGTTCAGCGTGTAATTCTTGATTTCGGCCATGTCAGTTCAGGCCTCCATAGTTGTCTTCGCGGATGATGCGCGGCGTGATTTCTCTTGGCTCAATGCTCACGGGTTCATAAATCACGCGCTTGCGCTCGGCGTCGTAGCGCATCTCAACGTGACCCGACAGCGGGAAGTCTTTGCGGAACGGATGCCCAATAAAGCCGTAGTCGGTCAAGATGCGGCGCAGGTCGTTGTGGCCTTCGAACACGATGCCGTAGAGGTCGAACGCTTCGCGCTCGTACCAGTTGGCAGAGTTCCAGATCTCGTTGACCGAGTCCACCAAGGGCAGGTCGTCATCGGGGCAAAGCACTTTGACGCGCACGCGCTGGTTCAGGCTCACTGACAACAAATGCACCGTGACACCAAAACGCGGACCATCGGTGCCCACTTCGCGGTACGCGGAGTAATCCAAGCCGGCCAAGTCCACCAGTTGTTCAAATTGGCAGCCGGGCGCAGCGCGCAAGGTCTGCATCACGCTGCTGTATTGATCTGCGGCAACGTGCACCGTCACTTCGCCCAAGGCGATGGTGATCTTTTGCGCTCGCTCACCCAACACGGCGGTCAGGGTCTCTTGCAGGTCTTCGGGACGAATGGCGAAATCGGTCATCGTCATTCCCTTCAAGCGCGCGCAATGGTGTGCGTGCGGCGGATTTTTTGCTGCAACTGGATGATGCCGTAGATCAGCGCTTCGGCCGTGGGCGGGCAGCCCGGCACATAGACATCCACCGGCACAATCCGGTCGCAACCGCGCACCACCGAATAGCTGTAGTGGTAATAGCCACCGCCATTGGCACAAGAGCCCATGGAGATCACCCAGCGTGGTTCAGACATCTGGTCATAGACCTTGCGCAACGCCGGGGCCATCTTGTTGCACAAGGTGCCTGCCACGATCATCAAATCGGCCTGACGGGGGCTGGCACGGAACACTTCTGCACCGAAGCGCCCCAAATCATAACGGGCAGCGGCCGAATGCATCATCTCGACTGCGCAGCACGCCAGACCAAAGGTCATGGGCCAGAGCGAGCCGGTTTTGGCCCAGTTCACCACCGAGTCGTAACTCGTGGTGATGAAGCCTTCTTTCATCACGCCTTCAATCATTTGGTTTCCTCAAACAGGCAGTTTGCTGTGGTGCGTCAAAACGGTCATTCCCAGTCCAGGGCGCCTTTTTTCCACTCGTAGACAAAGCCCACGACCAGAATGGCCAGAAAAATCACCACGGCCACAAAGCCGGCCATGCCCACCTCCTTGAGGGCCACGGCCCAGGGGAACAGGAAGGCGATTTCAAGATCGAACAAGATGAACAAAATAGCCACCAGGTAGTAGCGCACATCGAACTTCATACGAGCGTCTTCAAAAGCTTCGAAGCCGCATTCGTAAGGGGAGTTTTTTTCCGC
>CAJBLW010000344.1 GCA_903953985.1 uncultured Burkholderiales bacterium | reverse complement strand
GCCACCAGCAACAAGCCAAGCAAGCTGTACCAGAACACATGGCCGCCATGTTTGGCCAGCTTCACGTCTTGGTTGTAATCGGTTTTGAAAATAAAACGCATGCCGGGCCTCAGACTTTCTTGCGCAGTTGCTCGCCGAACAAGCCATTGGGCTTGAGCACCAGCATGAGCAACACCACGATGTAGGGCGCAATATCCTTGAAGCCTTCGGGCAGATAAAAGCCCGAAAGCGACTCAACGATGCCGATCACCAACCCACCCACAATCGCGCCGGGCAAGCTGCCAAAGCCGCCCACCACCGCTGCGGGAAAGGCCTTCAGACCAATGAAGCCCATGTTGGCGTGTACAAAAGTGATGGGGGCCAAGAGCAAGCCCGCCACCGCAGCCACAGCCGCGGCCAGACCCCAAACCAGACCGTTGATCTGCTTGACGGGGATGCCCATGTAATAAGCGGCCAACTGGTTTTGCGAGGCCGCCTGCATGGCGATGCCCAGCTTGCTGTACTTGAACATGGCAAACAGGCCCAGGCACAAAATGCCGGTGGCACCGATCACCACCATTTGCTCGGCTGCAATCACCAGACCGCCCAGGCGCAGCACCTCACCCGCGTAAGGCACGGGCAGGGTGTGGGTGTCGGTGCCCACATCGGGGATCATGGTGATCAGGCCGCGCAGCACATAGCCCACACCAATGGTCAGCATGACGATGGAAAAAGCCGGTTGCCCCAAGATGGGACGAATGACGAGGCGCTCAAGCAGCACCCCAAAAATGCCCATGGCCACGATGGCCGCCGGTACCCCGATCCAAAAGGGAAAGCCCAGCAGCGTCATGGCGGCCAGGCCTGAAAAGGCCCCCACCATCATCAGGTCGCCCTGGGCAAAGCTCACCGTTTCGGTGGCCTTGTAAATCAGCACGAAACCCAGGGCAATGAGTCCGTAAATACAGCCCTGGGCCACACCGCTGATCAGCAGTTGCAGCAATTGCACACCTGTCTCCTCTTAGTTCTGTCTGGACGAGTTCGCTGGGCTTGACCGGGTTTTGTTTCAGAACCGGCGAAAGCTTTTGCGAACGACCGTGCGATTATGTATGTCCGGCACGAGACTTTTCCTAGGGGTTGTCCCCCATTACGGTCTAAACACAAGGCTTCAATATCTCCCCATGACGCAATCCATACGCATCGGTTCGGGCCTGGGCTTTTATGGCGACAACTGGGAGCCCGTGGTGGCCAGCATTGAGCGCGGCCAAGTGCAATACATCGCCAGCGACCACCTGGCCGAACTCACCTTGGCCATCTTGCAAAAAGACCGGCAACGCGACCCTGCTTTGGGCTATGCCCGCGATGTGGTGCCCATGCTCATGCGTCTGTGGCCCCTGATGCAGCCGCGCGGCGTTCGGTTTGTTTGCAACGCAGGCGGGCTCAACCCGATGGGCGCGGCGCAGGCGGTGCAAACGGCGCTCGCGGCCAAAGGCTGGCACCCGCGCATCGCGGTGGTGAGTGGCGACGATGTGTTGCCCTTGCTGCAAGCACCCGACACCCGCTTTGACCACTTGATGAATGACACCGATGTGACCCGCGTTCGCGAGCGGTTGGTGTTTGGCAACGCTTACCTTGGCGCGCAACCCATCGTGGCGGCACTGGACCAAGGGGCCGATATCGTGATCACCGGGCGCGTGGCCGACGCGGCGCTGTTTCTGGGGCCGCTGGTGCATGGCTTGGGCTGGAAGCTGGCCGATGCGGCCACGCCCGAAGACTTCAACCGCCTGGCCCAAGGCCTGACGGTGGGGCATTTGCTCGAATGCTCGGGCCAAGGCAGTGGCGGCAATTTTGGCGGCCAGGGCGATTGGCAAAATATCCCGGATCTGGCACACATCGGCTACCCCATTGCCGAGGTCTGGCAAGCCGGTACGGCCTTCATCACCAAGGCGCCCGACACCGGGGGACTGGTCAACTTCGACACTGTGCGCCAACAACTGCTGTACGAGGTGCACAACCCGCACGCCTATTTTTCTCCCGATGTGGTGCTCGACATGGGCCAGATCCAATTGACCGATGAAGGCCAAAACCGCGTGCGTTTGACCGGTGCACAAGGCCACGCACCGACCGATCAGCTCAAGGTGGTAGCGGGCTTTCGCGACGGTTTCAAGGCCGAGATCACTTGGGGCTTTTCCTGGCCCGACGCCTGGGACAAAGTGCAAGCGGCCGAGGCCATGATCCGCCGCCAACTGCAAGAGCGACGCATGCCTTTCGACGAGTTGTTTGTGGAGTACCCCGGCCTGAACTCGGCGCACGGCCCACTGGCCCCGCTGCCCCCTGCGGCCGAGCTGAACGAACGCGCCGAGATCTGGGTGCGCATGGTGCTGCGCACCCCAGCAAAAGCGGTAGCCGATGGATTCGGGCGGCTTTTCCCCTGGATGGCGCTGAGCGGCCCGGCCTACACCTGCGGCTTTCATGGCCTGAACAACACCAGCGAGTTGTTGGGCATCTGGCCCACGCTGATCGATCGACACCTTGTCAAAGCGCGCATTGAAATGCTGGAGGTGCAATCATGAGCAAAACCCTGCGCATTCCATTGGTACAACTGGCCCACGCCCGCAGCGGCGACAAGGCTGACTGGGTGGATTTTGGGTTATTTGCCTGGAACGAGGCGGGTTACCAAATCATCGAGCGCGAAGTCACAGCGGCCAAAGTGCAAGCCCACTTCGCGCCTTGGCTGCCGGGGCAGGTGGACGCCTGGCCCTTGCCGAACATCCTGGCCCTGAAGTTCGTATTGCAGGGCGCTTTGCAAGGCGGCGGCGCGCGCAACCTGCGTCTGGACAACCTGGGCAAAGCCATGGGTGCGGCGCTGCTGCGCATGGAGATCGAGGTCAGTGCCGAAGAATTGGCGCAGGCACAAAAAAGCCCCCGAAGGGGCTGGTGGCCAAACGACACCCCATCGACGAGCACCCCATAGCTTGTCACCTGGTCGGCATGTCGCGCAATGTATAGGCCACATGCACCCGGGCATCTTCTGGCACAGGGGGCACCTGGGCATTCCATTCACCCCAAGCCGCCCGCATGGCATTGAACTTGTCCGGATGACGGTGTGCCTGATTGGCCCGCTCCCGGGCATCTTCAGTCAGGTTGAACAGGTATTCGTGGTCGTCGACCTGGAGGTATTTCCAATCACCGTCCCGGTGCGCCCTCTGCTGCTTGTATTTCATTCGCCAGAACATCGGTCGCTCAAAGGTGTTTTGAACATTCTGCATGGTCGGTCTCATCGAGACACCATCCAGCACATGCCCTTCAGGCGGCTGCGCTTGGGCGATCTCCAGCACGGTGGCGGTCCAGTCCATGGTCATGCAGTGTTGTGTGCAGACGCTGCCAGGCTGGGCAATTCCCTTTGGCCAATGCACGATGTAGGGGACACGGATACCCCCTTCCGTCAAGTCCATCTTGCCACCCACCAAGGGCCAGTTGTCCGAGAAGCGCTCACCGCCGTTGTCGCTGGTGAAAATGATCAGCGTATCGTCCAACTGCCCGGTCTCGCGCAAGGCATCCACCACCCATCCGATGCCCTCGTCCATTTCGCGGATCATCGTGCGGTAAGTCTCCACATTGCCACCGTCGAGGTGCATGATGTCTTTGACGATTTCGGGGTTGATCTGTCCTTGAGCCCGCGTCTCCCAGGGCCAATGGGGCGCGGTGTAATGCAGGCTCAGGAGGAATTTCTGGCCCTCAGCCGCACGGTCGCGCACATACTGCACGGCCCGTCTGGAGATCAGGTCGGTCAGATAACCAGGCTCGTCGTGGGGCTGGCCGTCCAGTTCCAGATCCGACTCGGTCCCCCGCGCGTTGTGGCCGTAATAACTCACGCCGCCCGACATGGGCCCGAAGTGGTGCACATAGCCCGATTTTTCAGGGCCAAAATGGGGCCTGAATCCAAGATGCCACTTGCCAATCAAGGCTGTGTGGTACCCCTGCGCCTTGAGCATGGAAGGCAATGTCGGCAAGTCGGCGTGAAGCCCCATTTCAGGATGACCACGCGTGGCCCCCAGCAAGGGCTCTTCACTGGCCCCCCGGACCCAGTACTGGTAGCGACCGGTCATCAATGCAAAACGTGTGGGGGAGCACACAGGCGAGTTCGAATACCCATTCACATACTTCAGACCCTGCGCCGCCAGACGGTCCAGCACTGGTGACACGGGCCCGAAGCCTGCCTCGCGCCCGCCATAACAGCCCAAGTCGGCGTAGCCCAGATCGTCGGCGACGATGTAAATGAAATTGGTCATTAGCAGGTGCCGTTCAGGCGGGGCCAGATGTCCCCTGGTACGCCAGCATGCGCAGGCGCTGCTGCCCATCTGCGCCAAGCTCGGGCATCCACACCGTCAGAAACAAGCTGCGCACCGCTTTGGACTGTCCACCGATGATCACCTCGGCCGACATGCGTCCTGTCACCATTTCGCCCGGGCCTGCCGCATGCACTTGCAAGTCTTCAAAAGACAAAGTCAGGTACTTCAGGCTGCCGCTGGCCATTTTGTCCAGATAGGAGGTCTTGGTATCGCGCCCTCCGGTGGAATGCACATAGACCAGCCCCTCCGACAGCAAGGCTTCGAGAGCTGCGATGTCCCCACTCAGCATGGCCTGGCGGCGTTGCTCTTCTGCGTTCAATGCACTCATGTTTTTCATTCCATTTTGATGTTTGAGCGGCGTACCACGTCCGCCCATTTGGGGATTTCTTTTTTCACCAACTCGCCCAATCCGGCCACCGTGCTGGTTTGCAGATACACCCCCATCTGGGCGAATCTTTGCTCAAGACCCGCTTCCGTCAGTGCCTTGCCCACCTCGGCATTGAGCCGCTCAACCACAGCAGGCGGCAATGCTGCTGGCCCCACCAGACCGGCCCAGTCCCGGACATCAAACTGGGGAAATCCAGCTTGGGCAAAAGTCGGTACACCGGGCAGCGCTTCCAGCGGTTCTGCCGCCGTGACCGCGATGGCCCGCAAACGACCGCTTTTGATGTGGGGCAGCGCCGCAGCCAGCGAGGCGAACATCATGTCCACCTGCTCGCCCATCAGGTCTTGCAAAGCAGCCACCGGCCCCCGGTAGGGCACATGCAAGATGAAAGTGCCGGTCAACTGCTTGAAATACTCGCCCATCAAATGTGCGGGCGAGCCGGCACCACCCGAGCTGTAAATCAGCTTGCCAGGGCTTTTGCGGGCCAAAGCCATCAAACCGTTCACATCCCGCACAGGCATGTTGCTGCGAACCACGAGCACGTTGTAGGTCCACTGCGTCTGGCTGATGGGCACGATGTCTTTCAAGGTGTCGTAAGGCATTTTGGCGACCAACGCGGGCAATACCGTGTGCGGCATGAACATGATGCCCAGGGTGTGGGCATCGTTGCTTTTGGCCACCTGGTCCATGCCGATGAGCCCGGTGCCCCCGGACCGGTTTTCCACAATGAAGGGCTGCCCAAAAACTTTAGACATTCGATCTGCCAAATGCCTCGCCATCGGGTCCCACGGGCTGCCTGCAGCCGATGGCACCACGATGCGCACCGGTTTGGCGGGCCACGCCTGGGCGCGGCCGACAGAGGTCAGGGTCGCCAGACTCGCCGCCCCGAGTGTTTGAATGAGTTGCCGACGTGTCGTCATGCGGTCAGTCCAACTTCACGCCGGCTTTTCGGATGGCCGGGCCCCACAGGGCATCGTCTTGCTTGAGGAAGGCCGCAAATTCGGCCGGGGTCTGCGCCTTCAGGTCACCGCCATAGGAGCGCCATTTGGCGATCAACTCGGGGTTCTG
>CAJBLW010000343.1 GCA_903953985.1 uncultured Burkholderiales bacterium | reverse complement strand
GACCCAAGCTTGGGGACACCGCGAATTGGGTTGGCGCTTGTTGTTCAAATGCCTGAGCGAATCGGCCCAGATCATTGGCGGTGTGTTGTTGATTTTGGGCATGGCTTTGGCGCTGACCAATTTCTTGATCGACGCGGGCATCCCGGATGCGGCCATTGAGGCTGTTCAAGGCGCCATTCCGGACAAGTTTTTGTTCTTGTTGGCGTTGACAGCGTTTTTGCTGCTGGCCGGTGCGCTCATGGAAATATATGCGGCCATCGTGGTCTTGGTGCCCTTGCTGTTGCCTGTGGCCATGAGCTATGGCATCGACCCGGTTCACTTTGGCATCATTTTCCTGGCCGCCATGGAGATGGGCTTTTTGTGCCCACCGGCGGGCCTGAATATTTATTTCTCATCGGCCATGTTCAAAAAGCCGGTGAGTGAAGTGGCTGTGGCGGTGTTGCCTGCTTTGTTTGCGATCTTCTTGGGCACATTGGCCATCGCGTCAGTCCCCTGGCTCGCCACGGGTTTGCCAAGGCTGCTTGGCGCGTCTGCGTGACGGCCAAATCAATCGGGTGATTTTTTGGGTGGCGGCGTGCACGCTTGGCATACAAATGTGCGTTGGTTCAAGAAGCGTGTGAATGAACCCAGCGAACGCGGCTTGTGCAACCCACACCGGTAGCAACTCATGGTGCCCATGTTGGCAGAATCCTTGAAAGGTGAGCCGCCGCCTTTGAAGGTGTAGCGCAGACCATCGGAAGCCATGATGGAATCTGCTTCAATTTTGAGTGCTGTGGTCATGGTGTGTGACGTGTGTTGTGAAGAAAGGGCAAGGGGAGTGAGTTAAGTCAGAGTGTTGCCAATTCAGGTGCGGTGGCCAGCCACATTGCATCAATGTCACGCAACTTCTGGCCGTCAAACCTGTTGTGTTCTTCCCAATAGCGCCCAGATTCGACCCAGTAGCCCAAATCGGCCTCGGCGCGCAAGGCGGCTTGAACAGCCGACGGCTCTTGAACCTCAAAACTCGGGGTTTCGGTCATGACTTCAAGCGCCGTAAAAGCCAAGCGTGGAAAGCAAAGCCTGGAGTTTTCAAGTTCCGACAGGTTGACCACGGCACAGCCGTTTTGATGGGCCAAGGCCTGTAAACGCAAAGACTTGGCTTCAAGGCTTTGTAAGGTGACATCGGATCTGAGGGGGTCGGCCGTGCCCGCGCCATAAAAATGGGTCGACTGTCCGGGTTTGGCTTGGTAGACCATGTCGCAGCCGATGTAGGCGATGACATCGGGTTTCAGAGCGCCAAGAGCCCAATAGCCAGCCGTGAAAGACATGGTGCCGCCCGCATACACGAAGCCGCCAAATTCATTTTGAACCGGTACAAAATCTTCGGCCGTGACAATGCGTTTGCCGTTCATGTCCTTTGCACTGGGGTGCCTGTCGATGGGAAAATCTTCAGGGTAAATCAAGCAATTCCAGGACGGACAGGCCTTCCACGCGTTGTTGATCACCACGGTGTGGGTAAAACAAGAAGTGTCCCAATGTGCGGCTTTCACAGCATCGGGTGCGCTCCCAACAATCAGGACTTTGTTCAATACCGTGCTCATGAAGAATAAGGAATGTCACTGTCTAGAAGAGATGCTGAGGGTCGAAGATGTCACCTTGATGAACTTAAAAAATGGCCGCTTTGTGGGCTAAAAAATTGCTTGATGACGGTGTGTGCCCGGTGCCATGTCACTTTCTGCCAATTCCTTTGAGTCTTACAGCGATTGCGGCAAATTCCCCTGCACGGTCCAATCACCCCATGGCGACGGGCCGCAACCAGGCCGCACCGATGGAGACACAAGCATGTACCTCACCGCTGGTTTGCACCGCTCGATGCAAAGGCACCCCGACAAGATCGCCACCGTCACAGGCAGGCGCCGCCAGACTTACCGGGCGCTGGTGGACCGGGTGGCCCGCACCGCTTTGGCCTTGCGTGCGCTGGGCCTGCAGCAGGGTGAGCGCTTGTCTGTGCTGGCCCTCAACAGCGACCGCATGATCGAATTGCTGCTGGCCGGGGCCTGGGCGGGGCTGGTGATCAACCCGATCAACACCCGTTGGACAGTGGCCGAGGTGGCCTACGCCTTGGGCGACTGTGGTGCCAGCGCGCTGGCGGTGGACGATGGCCTGATGGCGACTGCGCAGGCCATGACCGACCCCCTCCCGGCCCTTCGGCATCGGATTTACATCGGGGAAGCTCAGGCCCCCGATGGCTACCTGTCCATGGAAGAAAAAGCGGCTGCCGCATCGCCCATGGAGGATGTGCGCAGCGCCCCAGACACGCTGGCGGCCATCGTCTATACGGGTGGCACCACCGGATTCCCCAAGGGCGTAATGCTCTCGCACGGCAACCTTTGGGCGTCGCTGGTGGGGCGCATGGCCGAGGTGCTCAACCCACCGCATTACGTCACCTTGCTCACCTCACCCATGTTCCATGTGGCCGGGTTGGGCCGCATGCTGGGCCAGACCATCGTGGGCGGCACCTGTGTGACGGTTCCGGCATTCCAGCCCCAGCCCGTGGTCGAGATCATGGCCCGTGAAGGCGTGAACGATCTGGTCATCGTGCCCAGCATGTTGCAAATGCTGCTCGATACCCCCGGCTTTGACCCGCAGGGCCTGCCTAAGTTGGAGCGCATTTTGTGGGGCGCGGCACCGATCACACTGCCGCTGTTGCGGCGTGCGCTGCAGGCTTTCCCGGAGGTGGACTTCATCCATGTGTACGGCATGACCGAAACCTCGGCCGCCGTCTCAACCTTGCCGATATCCCGTGACCCGGCCTTTCTGGACAACGAGCGCATCCGCTCAGCGGGGCAGGCTGGGGTGTCGGCCGAGATCCGCATCGCTGACGCCGAAGGCAATGAGCTGCCCGCTGGCACACATGGCGAGATCCTGGTGCGCGGCCCGGCTGTGATGCAAGGCTACTGGGGCCGCGAAGAAGACACCCGCAAGGCCTTGGCCGGCGGCTGGTTGCACACCGGCGACGGCGGCGTGATGGACGCGCACGGTTACCTGTACGTCATCGACCGCATCAAAGACATGGTCATCACCGGTGGCGAAAACGTCTACCCGGCCGAAGTCGAAAGCACCCTCACCAGCCACCCGGCGGTGTCGATGTGCGCCGTGATCGGTGTGCCTCACGAGAAATGGGGTGAGGCCGTGCACGCCGTGGTCGTGCTCAAGCCCGGTGCGCAGGTCAGCGCCGAAGAACTCTCGGCACACTGCCACGCGCTGATCAGCGGCTTCAAGTGCCCCAAGAGCTACGCCTTTGCCAACAAACTGCCGCTCACAGCCGCAGGCAAGGTGCAAAAGACCGAATTGCGCAAAACCGCAGCCGGGGAACGCGCATGAGTGGACCGCCGCCAAACCGCCCGCCGCTGCAAGGCGTGCGCGTGCTCGACCTGACCCGCCTGCTGCCCGGTCCTATGTGCACCCTGCACTTGGCCGACCTGGGGGCCGATGTCATCAAGATCGAAGACCTGGGCCCGGGCGACTACGCCTCGCCCCCGGTGCGCGAAATGCTCAACCGCAATAAACGCGGCATGCGCCTGGACCTCAAGCAGCCCGAAGGCGTGCAGCTTTTGCTGCAGCTGTGCGAAACCGCTGACGTGCTGGTCGAAGGCTTTCGCCCGGGCGTGATGGCCCGGCTGGGCTTGGGCTACGACGTGGCCAGTGCGCGCAACCCGCGCTTGGTTTATTGCAGCATCAGCGGCTACGGCCAGACCGGGCCGCTCAGCCAAAAAGCCGGTCACGACCTGAACTACTGCGGCTATGCCGGCGTGGCCGACCAGGTGGGCACGCCGTCTGGCGAGCTGGCCCTGTCCAACCTGCCCATGGGCGACTTGCTGGGCGGCACCATGCCCGCCGTCATGGGCATCCTGGCGGCCCTGTTCGACGCGCAACGCACGGGGCAGGGGCGGCATGTTGACGTGGCCATTGCCGACGGTGTTTTGGCCCACGCGGTGATCCCGCTCGCTGGCCTGCACAGCCGGGGCCGCGTGCCCGCGCCCGGCGGCGACAAGCTCACCGGGGCGCTGCCCTGCTACGGCCTGTACCCCACGCAAGACGGCCGCTACCTGGCCGTGGCCGCTTTCGAGCACAAGTTCTGGGACAGCTTTTGCACCCTGCTGGGCCGCCCGGATTTGGCCGAGCACCACATTCCCAAAACGCAGGCCTTGAACGACTGGGTCCGGCGCGAAGTGGCCCAGGCGGTGCAGACGCACCCGCTGGCCCACTGGGCGCAGGTGCTGGCAGGCGCCGACTGCTGCGTGACCCCCGTGCTCCAACTCGACGAGGCACAAAAGCTGCCGCACTTCCAAGCCCGGGGCATGTGGGTTCAGGTGGAGACCGCGCAGGGCGAGACCATGACACAAATGGCCATGCCCGTGCAGATGAGTGGCTACCGCTTTGAAGTGCAACGCCCCGCGCCCCTGCAGGGCCAGCACACCCGCGAGCTGCTGACTGCTGCGGGACTCGACGCCGCCGAAATTGATGTTTTGTGCCAACGCAAAGTCGTAGGATAGAGGCTCTGTCCTTCACGACCGAGTCATGAAACGCACGCCAAGCGCACCCTCTGCACAGCACAGCATCCAGCACACCATCGCGGTTTACCAGGTGGTGCAGATGCTCATGGCCATCGAGGACGAAGACCAGCGTGCCACCGTGCTGCGCCGGGCGGGCATCTTGCCAGCGTTGCTCGAGTCCAAACTGGCGCGGGTCACCCAAACCCAGTTTGCCCGCCTGATGACGGCGCTGGTGCGCCACCACCGAGACGAGTTTTGGGGCCTGAGCACCACGCCGCTGCCCTTGGGTTCGTTTGCCATGGGATGCCGCATGCTGGTGGGCCAGCGCAAGCTGGGCGAGGCCCTGCGCGCCGGGCTGCGTTACTACCACGCGCTGCTGCCCGACTTCGTGCCGCGCCTGGTGGTCAGCGGCGGCGTGGCTTATTTGCGCATGAGCCCGCGCCATGCCTTGAATGACCGCCAGGCCTACGCCGTTCGGGTGTTCATGTTCCTCAGCTACGGCGTCATGTGCTGGCTGGCGGCGCGGCGCATTCCGGTGGATGAAGTCGTTTACCAAGACCGCGATGTGGCACGCCGCAGCGATGCGTCCAAACTGTTTCAAGCGCCCATCCGCCTCATGGACGGCGAATGGGGTTACCGATTTGACGCCAAGTGGCTCGACCTGCCCGTGGTGCAAAGCCAGGAAAGCGTCGAGACCTTCCTGCACGAAGCCCCGGCCTGCCTGCTGGTCAAGTACCGCGACCAGGCCAGCCTGACCGAGCGCATCCGCCGCATGCTGCGCCGCTACCTTTCCGAAGAAATGCCCTCGCTCGAAGTCGTCAG
>CAJBLW010000342.1 GCA_903953985.1 uncultured Burkholderiales bacterium | reverse complement strand
GGTTTCAAACCGGATTTCAGTCTTGAAGGGGGGCGGTCAGACGACTTTGGCAATCGATGCGCAGACGTAATCGATGTTTTTGCTGTTCAGCGCGGCGACGCACATGCGGCCGGTGTCGGTGCCATACACACCAAATTCGCTGCGCAGGCGCACCATCTGGTCTTTGGTCAGACCCGAATAGCTGAACATGCCGATCTGGGTGGTGATAAAGCTCATGTCCTGTTGCACGCCAGCCGCTTTGAGGCTGTCCACCAGTTTTTGGCGCATGGCTTTGATGCGGACGCGCATTTCGGCCAGTTCGCTCTCCCACTGGGCGCGCAGCTCGGGGTTGTTCAACACCGCCGCCACGACCGCACCACCGTGGATGGGTGGGTTGGAGTAGTTGGTGCGGATCGCGATTTTCAGTTGCGACAGCACTCGAGAAGCTTCTTCTTTGTCCGAAGCCACCACAGACAGCGCACCCACGCGCTCGCCGTACAGGCTGAAGCTCTTGGAGAACGACGTCGACACGAAGATGTTCAGGCCCGCAGCCACGAACTTGCCGATCACGGCACCGTCCTCTTGGATGCCGTGGCCAAAGCCTTGGTAAGCCATGTCCAAAAAGGCGGTCAGGTTTTTCGCCTTGACGACAGCAATGACCTGATCCCACTGCGCGTCAGAGATGTCGTAGCCGGTTGGGTTGTGGCAGCAGGCGTGCAGCACGACGATGGTGCCCGCCGCGGCTGCGTTCAGGCTGGCCAGCATGCCGTCGAAGTTCACGCTCCGATTGACCGCGTCGTAGTAAGCGTAATTGTCAACTTCAAAACCGGCGTTGGTGAAGATGGCACGGTGGTTTTCCCAGCTGGGGTCAGAAATCAGTACTTTGGCCTTGGGGCTGACTTTTTTCAGGAAGTCGGCACCGATCTTCAGGCCGCCCGTGCCGCCAATGGCCTGCACGGTGGACACGCGGCCTGACTTGACGACGTCGGAATCGGCCCCAAACACCAATGCCTTGACAGCGTTGTCATAGGCCACGATGCCGTCAATCGGCAAGTAACCACGCGCTGTGGGCGTGGCCATCATGGTTTTTTCGGCGGCTTGCACGCACTGGAGAAGGGGCAGTTTGCCGTTGTCGTCGAAGTACACGCCCACACCCAAATTGACCTTGTTGGGGTTGATGTCGGCGTTGTATTGCTCGTTCAGACCCAGGATCGGGTCGCGGGGGGCCATTTCGACGGCGGAAAACAGAGACATGGAAAGTCCTTGGATTGTGTTCAGTGGTGGCAGAAAACCCGTTCCTCGGTTAGGCTTTAGGGTTGTCCCTGATTTTAACGGCCCCTTTTGCCTGGTTTGGCCAGCGGCCACTTACAAAAGAAGTCCACTGTGCCTGAAACCCCAGTTCTTGAAGTTGTGCCTGACGCTGACCCGTATGCCGCTGGCCAATTCATCAGCTACCCCGGCTCGCCTTTTGAGCTCTACCAGCCTTATCCGCCCGCAGGCGATCAGCCGGTGGCCATTGAGCAGCTGGTCGAGGGCGTGCACGATGGCGAGGTGTTCCAGACCTTGCTGGGCGTGACCGGCTCAGGTAAGACCTTCACCATGGCCAATGTGATCGCACAAATAGGCAAGCCCGCCATTGTGTTTGCGCCCAACAAAACGTTGGCGGCACAGCTGTACAGCGAGTTCCGTGAGTTCTTTCCCAAAAACGCGGTCGAGTACTTTGTCAGTTATTACGACTACTACCAGCCCGAGGCCTATGTGCCGCAGCGCGACCTGTTCATTGAAAAAGACAGCGCGATCAATGAGCACATCGAACAGATGCGCCTGTCGTGTACCAAAAGCATCATGGAGCGGCGCGATGTGGTGATCGTGGCCACGGTGTCGGCTATTTACGGCATTGGCGAGCCCGAGAGTTATCACCGCATGATCATGACGCTGCGCACCGGCGACAAGCTCGGCCAGCGAGATGTAATTGCCCAGCTGATCCGCATGCAGTACCAGCGCAACGACATGGAATTTAGCCGAGGCAAATTCCGCGTAAGGGGCGACACCATCGATGTTTTTCCTGCCGAGCACTCCGAGTTGGCCATCCGCATCGAGCTGTTTGACGACGAGATCGAGAGCCTTCAGCTGTTCGATCCGCTCACCGGGCGCATTCGGCAGAAGATCCCGCGCTTCACGGTTTACCCGTCCAGTCACTACGTGACGCCGCGCGACAAGGTGCTGGCGGCGGTGGAAACCATCAAGGTGGAACTGGCCCAGCGCTTGAAAGAGCTGGTGGGCATGGGCAAGCTGGTCGAGGCGCAACGTCTGGAGCAGCGCACCCGGTTCGATTTGGAAATGCTGTCCGAAGTGGGCCACTGCAAGGGCATTGAGAACTACACCCGGCATTTGTCGGGCGCGGCCCCGGGCGACGCGCCCAGCACGCTCACCGACTACATGCCGCCCGACGCCATCATGTTTCTGGACGAGAGCCACCAAATGATTGGCCAGCTCAACGCCATGTACAACGGCGACAAGGCCCGCAAGACCACCTTGGTGGAATACGGCTTTCGCTTGCCCAGCGCATTAGACAACCGCCCGCTCAAGTTTGAAGAGTTTGAAAAGCGCATGCGCCAGTGCATCTTTGTCTCGGCCACGCCCGCCGACTATGAAAAGACGCATTCGGGCAAAGTGGTCGAGCAGGTGGTGCGCCCTACCGGTTTGGTCGACCCGCAGGTGGAGGTTCGCCCCGCCACCCAACAGGTGGACGACGTGCTGCAGGAAATTCGTATCCGGGTGGACAAGCATGAGCGGGTGCTTATCACTACGTTGACCAAGCGCATGGCCGAGCAGCTGACCGATTACCTGAGCGACAACGGCGTCAAGGTGCGCTATTTGCACAGCGACGTGGACACGGTGGAGCGGGTCGAAATTTTGCGTGACCTGCGCCTAGGGGCCTTCGATGTGCTGGTGGGCATCAACTTGCTGCGCGAGGGCTTGGATATTCCCGAGGTCTCGTTGGTGGCGATTTTGGACGCCGATAAAGAAGGATTCTTGCGATCCGAACGCAGCTTGATTCAAACCATTGGCCGTGCTGCCCGTAACCTGAACGGCCGGGCGATTTTGTACGCCGACCGAATCACCGAGTCGATGAAAAAAGCCATGGGCGAGACTGAGCGCCGCCGCATCAAGCAAGTGGCGCACAACGAGGTCATGGGCATCACGCCCAAGAGCATTGTCAAAAAGGTCAAAGACCTGATCGACGGCGTTTACAGCGAAAAATCGGGCAAAGAAGCCGAGCGCTTAGAGCAAGCTGCGGTGCAAAGGGCCAAAGTGGAGGACATGAGCGAGAAAGACATCGCCCGTGCCATCAAGCAGTTGGAGAAGCAAATGATGGAACACGCTCGCAACCTGGAGTTCGAAAAAGCAGCGCAGGTGCGGGACCAATTGACCATCCTGAAAGAACAGGCCTTTGGCGCGGCAGGGGGCGACCACATCGTGCCGCTGATCCGGGCTTGAATAACCCTATAACCCGACTGATTTGATCGGGTATGCCTTATACTTGACTTGTTTAGTCGGGAACCAACTCAGCCGGTTTTCAGACAGCGCTTCCACCCACTTCAGGAGTCTGCCATGCGTTTAACCACCAAAGGCCGTTTTGCCGTCACCGCCATGATCGACTTGGCTTTGCGCCAAGACGCAGGCCCCGTGACATTGGCCGCCATCAGCCAGCGCCAACAGATTTCACTGTCCTATTTAGAGCAGTTGTTCGGTAAGTTGCGTCGCCACAATTTGGTTGAGTCCACCCGTGGCCCCGGTGGCGGTTACACCTTGGGCCGCAAATCCACAGACATCACCGTGGCCGACATCATTTTGTCTGTGGATGAGCCGATTGACGCCACCCACTGCGGCGGCAAAGAAAATTGCAATGGCGGTGATGGCCGCTGTATGACACACGACCTGTGGGCCTCACTCAACTCTAAAATGGTGGAGTTTCTGGATTCGGTGTCCTTGCAAAAGTTGGTGGACGACCAATTGGCTAAAGGCTTGGTTGTTGAAAACAAGCCCAGCCTCAAGCGTGCGATTGCCCCCATGCCGATCAGCCAGCCTATCCGCGTGAATGTGCCCAACTCGGTGTTCGAATTGGGCAACATGTTCGCCAAATCCTGATTCCTGAAGAAGAACAGACCATGACCACACCCCATTTCCCCATTTACCTTGATTACGGCGCCACCAACCCTTGTGATCCTCGGGTGGTGGACGCCATCGTCCCTTGGTTGCGCGAGCACTTTGGCAACCCCGCATCGCGCACCCACGCCTGGGGCTGGGAGGCCGAAGCCGCCGTCGAAAAAGCCCGTGAGCAAGTGGCTGATCTGATCGGTGCCGACTCCCGCGAAATCGTTTGGACCAGTGGCGCAACCGAGTCCAACAACTTGGCCATCAAAGGCGCAGCGCAGTTCTACAAGTCACGCGGCAAGCACCTGATCACCGTCAAGACCGAACACAAAGCTGTGCTCGACACCATGCGCGAGCTGGAGCGCCAGGGTTTTGAAGTGACCTACATGGACGTGCAGGCCGATGGTTTGCTGGACATGGACGCGCTCAAGGCCGCCATTCGTCCCGACACTATCTTGATCAGCGTGATGTTCGTGAACAACGAAATCGGCGTCATCCAGGACGTGACCGCGATTGGCAACCTGTGCCGCGAAAAAGGCATCATCTTCCACGTTGATGCGGCCCAAGCCACTGGCAAGGTCGAGATCGACATGACCCAGTTGCCCATCGATCTGATGAGCCTGGCTTCGCACAAAACCTATGGGCCCAAAGGCATTGGCGCTTTGTATGTGCGGCGCAAGCCCCGCATTCGCCTGGAAGCGCAAATGCACGGGGGCGGTCACGAGCGCGGCATGCGCTCGGGCACCTTGCCCACGCACCAGTGTGTGGGCATGGGCGAGGCGTTTCGCATTGCCAAGCTGGAAATGGCGCAAGACAACGCCAAGGCCCGCGCTTTGCACGACCGTCTGATCAACGGCCTGAGCGACATGGAGCAGGTGTTTTTGAATGGTCATGCCACCCAGCGCGTGCCGCACAACATCAACATGAGCTTCAACTTTGTCGAAGGTGAATCACTCATCATGGGCATCAAGGGTCTGGCGGTGTCGTCGGGCTCGGCCTGTACCTCGGCCAGCCTTGAGCCCAGCTATGTGTTGCGCGCCCTGGGCCGCAGCGACGAGTTGGCCCACAGCAGCCTGCGCATGACGATTGGCCGCTGGTCCACGGAAGAGGACATCGATTACGCGATCAAAACCATCCGCGAAAACGTGGCCAAGTTGCGCGATCTCAGCCCCCTGTGGGAAATGCACCAAGATGGCATCGACTTGAGC
This sequence comes from uncultured Burkholderiales bacterium, assembly GCA_903953985.1. Lineage (GTDB taxonomy): Bacteria > Pseudomonadota > Gammaproteobacteria > Burkholderiales > Burkholderiaceae_C > Limnohabitans_A. Next base: position 3,507 of record CAJBLW010000342.1, on the reverse strand, counting down.
ACCATTCAGTGGGCTGCCCACTGAGCTGACATTGACCTGAATACGGAGAAAACACCATGGCATATTCTGAAAAAGTGGTTGACCACTACGAAAACCCCCGCAATGTCGGCTCGTTTGACAAAGGCGACGACAGCGTGGGCACCGGCATGGTCGGCGCACCGGCTTGCGGCGACGTGATGAAGCTGCAGATTAAGGTCAACCCGACAACTGGCGTGATCGAAGACGCGCGATTCAAGACGTATGGCTGCGGCTCGGCCATTGCGTCAAGCTCGCTCGTGACCGAATGGGTCAAGGGCAAAACGCTCGACCAAGCTGCAGCCCTCAAGAACAGCGAAATCGCTGAAGAGCTGGCGCTGCCACCGGTCAAAATCCACTGCTCCATCCTGGCCGAAGATGCCATCAAGGCGGCCGTGGAAGACTACAAAAAGAAACACCTGAACTGACATGGCCATCTCACTGTCTGCCGCCGCAGCGCGGCATGTGACCCGCTACTTGGCCAAACGTGGGTCGGGTGTGGGTGTGCGATTGGGCGTCAAGACCACGGGCTGCTCGGGCCTGGCCTACAAGCTTGAGTACGTGGATGACATCGCCCCAGAAGACGTGGTCTTTGAAGGCCACGGCGTCAAGGTGCTGGTGGACCCCAAAAGCCTGGCCTACATCGATGGCACAGAGTTGGACTTTGTGCGCGAAGGCCTGAACGAGGGGTTTCGCTTCAACAACCCCAACGAGCGCGACCGCTGTGGTTGCGGTGAATCCTTCCGCGTCTGAGACGAGTTTGGATTTTTGCGCGTGATCTCGCTTCAAGCCAACGACTTCGCGCTGTTTGATGTGCCTGTGCAGTTTGCGCAGGACCGCGCTCAGCTCGATGCCCGCTGGAAAGCCCTGCAACGTGAAGCCCACCCCGACCGCTTTGCTGCCGATGGCGCCGCCGCCCAGCGCGTGGCCATGCAGTGGTCGGTGCGCATCAACGAGGCTTATCAACGTCTGAAAGACCCGCTGAAGCGCGCCGCCTATTTGTGCGAATTGCAAGGTGCGCCCGTGCAGGCTGAAAACAACACGGCCATGCCCACCGCATTCCTGATGCAGCAGATGGAATGGCGTGAAAGCCTGGAAGACACGGGCAGTGTCCAAGGCCTCGAAGCCCTGGCAGGCGTTGTGGCTACCGAGCAGCGCCGAGTGCAGCAAACGCTGAGCGATTTGCTCGATGTGGCCAAAGACCCCGCGCAAGCCGTGGGGCAGGTGAGGGCGCTGATGTTCATTGAGCGCTTCACGCAAGAAGTGAACGCTAAACTCGACCGATTGACCTGACCCCCCACTGATTGACCATGGCGTTATTGCAGATTTCTGAACCGGGCCAGTCGCCCGACCCCCACCAACGCCGGATCGCCGTGGGCATCGACCTGGGCACCACGCATTCGCTGGTGGCCTCAGTGCGCAACGGCGTGGCCGAATGCTTGCCCGATGACGATGGGCGGGTCATCCTGCCTTCGGTGGTTCGATTCATGCCGGGGCAAGGCCGTCAAATTGGTTTTGACGCTGTGCAATCTGCCGCCAGCGATCCGGTCAACACCATCGCCTCGGTCAAGCGCTTCATGGGCCGTGGCCTGCAAGACATCGTCGATCGCAGCAAACTGCCTTACGAGTTCACCGCCAGTCAACAGGGCATGCTGTCCATTCAAACCGTGCAAGGCCCCAAATCGCCCGTCGAGGTGAGTGCCGAAATTTTGGCCACCTTGCGCTACCGTGCCGAAGACACATTCAACGACGACCTTTACGGCGCGGTCATCACCGTGCCCGCTTACTTTGACGACGCCCAGCGCCAAGCCACCAAAGACGCCGCACAATTGGCGGGCTTGAACGTGCTGCGTCTCATCAACGAGCCGACAGCAGCGGCCATTGCTTATGGCCTAGACAACGCCAGCGAGGGCGTTTACGCCGTGTTTGATCTGGGCGGTGGTACCTTCGATATTTCCATCCTGCGCCTGACCCAAGGCGTGTTCGAGGTCTTGTCCACCGGTGGTGACTCCGCCTTGGGTGGTGACGATTACGACCAAGCCCTGGCCGATGTCGCCATGGTGCGACAGCCCGCATTGCAGGCGGCCACAGCCGAAGACAAAACCGTGCTCAAGGCCGCTGCCCGTGCCGCCAAAGAAGCACTCACCACCGCCGATGCGGTCGCGCTCAGTGCCGCCTTGTCCACTGGAAGCTTGTCGGAGCTAATCAACCGTGCAGATTTTGAGCAAGCCACCCAAGCCCTGACGGCCCGCTGCATCACCGCCGTGCGCAAAGCGCTGCGCGATGCGCAACTGGCCAAAGACGAAGTGCAAGGCGTGGTCATGGTGGGCGGCTCTACCCGCATGCCGCAAATCCAGCTCGCCGTGGCCGAATTTTTTGGCCAAGCGCCACTCAACAACCTCAACCCCGACGAAGTCGTCGCTTTGGGCGCATCCATCCAGGCCAACCAACTGGCGGGCAACAACGCTTCTGGCGAGTTGCTGCTGCTCGATGTGATCCCGTTGTCGCTGGGCATCGAGACCATGGGCGGTTTGGTCGAGCGCATCATCCCGCGCAACCAGACCATCCCCACCGCCATGGCGCAAGACTTCACCACCTACCAAGACGGGCAGACCGCCTTGGCGCTGCATGTGGTGCAGGGCGAACGCGACCTGGTGCAAGACTGCCGAAGCTTGGCCCGCTTTGAGCTGCGCGGCATTCCGCCCATGGCTGCAGGCGCAGCCCGCATCCGCGTGACCTTCACGGTGGACGCCGATGGCCTGCTGAGCGTGGGGGCCAAAGAACAAATCAGCGGCGTAGAGGCGCGCATTGACGTCAAGCCTTCGTATGGCTTGAGCGACGATCAGATTGCCACCATGCTGCAAGAGAGCTTCACGACCGCTCAAGCCGACATGAAAGCTCGCGCCTTGGTCGAGGCGCGAGTGGACGCCGACCGCATGCTGCTGGCCACACGCAGCGCCTTGACAGCCGATGGCCAATTGCTGAGCGTTGCCGACCGTGCCCAAATCGACGCCCTGATGGTCACCTTGCAAGCGGCTGTCCAGACCGAGCAAGACGCCCAAACCCTGGAAGACTGCACCCAGGCGCTGGCCAAGGGCACCGAAGCCTTTGCGGCCGAACGCATGAACCACAGCATCCAGAAAGCCCTGGCTGGCCAAAATATCCAGTCGATGTAATCCACAATACCGCCATGCCCGTCATCAAAATCCTGCCCCATGCCGAATACTGCCCCAACGGAGCAGAAATCACCGCGCCTGCGGGCACCAGCATCTGCGAAGCTCTGCTCGACAACCACATCAACATCGAACACGCCTGCGACATGAGCGCCGCCTGCACTACCTGCCACGTGGTGGTGCGTGAAGGCTTTAAAAGCCTGGGTGAGATGGAAGAAACCGAGGAAGACCTGCTCGACCGAGCCTGGGGCCTGGAGCCCAACTCGCGCTTGAGCTGTCAGGCCTTTGTGGCCAAGCAGGATCTGGTGATCGAGATTCC
>CAJBLW010000341.1 GCA_903953985.1 uncultured Burkholderiales bacterium | reverse complement strand
CGCCCATCATCAGGAAGAACATGGGCATGGAGACGCGGGCGATGTAGGGCAGTTGTTTGCCCGTCATGCCTTGCAGCACAAACAGGTTGAAGCCCACAGGCGGCGTGATTTGCGCCATCTCAACCACAAACACGATGAAGATGCCAAACCAGATCGGGTCGATGCCCGCTTTTTGCACCGTGGGCATCAACACGCCCATGGTCAGCACCACCATCGAAATGCCGTCGAGAAAGCATCCCAAAATGATGAAAAACACCATCAGGGCCATGATGAGTTCAAAACGGCTAAGACCGAGACCTCCGATCCATTCAGCCAAGTGGCGGGGCAGGCCGATGTAGCCCATGGACAAGGTCAGAAAGGCAGCACCCGCCAAAATCAACGCGATCATGCAATACAGGCGTGTGGCCCCCATCAGAGCGTCTTTGAACACAGCCCAGCTCATGGAGCCCTGCAAGGTAGAAAGAACCAAGGCCCCGACCACGCCCACGGCCGCTGCTTCGGTGGCGGTGGCAAAACCGGTGTAGATGGAGCCCAAAACGGCAGCGATCAAAAGCACCACTGGGATCAGGCTGCTGGACGCTTGCAACTTCTGCACAAAGCTCATGGGGGCGTCGCGTGGCGGAATCTGGTCGGGGTGACGCAGTGACCAGTAAATGATGTAGCCCGAGAAAAGACCCGCCAGCATCATGCCTGGCAAAACGCCCGCGATGAACAACTGGGCAATGGACACATCGGCCGCGACACCGTACACGATCATGATGATCGAAGGCGGAATCAATAGGCCCAGCGTTCCTGATCCGGACAGCGTGCCAATGACCATGTCTTCGGGGTAGCCGCGTTTTTGCAGTTCGGGCAAGGTCATCTTGCCAATCGTGGCGCAGGTGGCGGCACTCGATCCCGACACGGCCGCAAAGATCGCGCAGCCCACTACATTGGTGTGCAGCAAACGACCGGGCAGGGCCTGCATCCAGGGGGCCAGGCCCTTGAACATGTCCTGACTCAGTCGTGTGCGAAACAAAATCTCGCCCATCCAGATGAACAGGGGCAGGGCGGTGAGGGTCCAGCTTGAAGCCGAGCCCCAAATGGTCACGGCCATCGCATCGCCTGCAGGCCGCGCTGAGAACATTTGCATGCCCACCCAGGCCACGCCTGAGAGCGTGAGGCCAATCCAGACACCACTGCCCAAAATCAAAAACAAGGTCAGGACCAGCAGTCCCGCAATCATCAAATCATTCATGGCGGATCATTCGTTGCGCAGCATCTCGCCGCTTGCAGTGTCGGCTCTTTGGCCACGGATTTCCAGCACCAGCTCGTCGACAAAAGCCAGCGCAAAAATCAGCGTGCCCAGCGCCATGACCAATTGCGGAATCCACAAAGGCGTGGCATCGTTGCCGGTCGAGATGTCGTGAAACTCAATCGACTGCCACACCAAGCGGCAGCTGTAGAAGGCAAACAGACAAGCCAGCAAGCTGGCCAGACTCAGGCTGAAAATTTCCAGGCCTCGGCGTGTACCACCTTTGAACAAACCCAGCACCAAGGTGACGCGGATGTGTTCGCCACGCTTGAGCGTATGGGCCAGCGCCAAAAAACCAGCGCCAGCCATGAGGTAACCGGCATAGGCATCGGTGCCGGGCACATGGAAATGGAGCTGCCGACTCAGTATGGACAGCAGCACCATGAACAACAGGCCGCACATGCACAGCGCCGCCAAAGCGGCGGAGCTGGCATAAATCGCGTTCAGCAGTCGGCGCATCGGATCAACGCTTGTAAGCGTCGACGATGGCTTTGCCTTCAGCGCCTGACTTTTCCAGCCATTCCTTCATGATGGTGTCGCCCACCTTTTTCATGTCGGCTTTGAGCTGGGCAGAAGGCGGTGCAACCGTCATGCCGTTGGCCTTGAGGATGTCCAAGGTGCTGGTGTTGACCTTGCGTGATTCGGTCCAGCCCCGGGTTTCAGCCTCGGCAGCGGCTTTGAGCACGGCGTCCTGGGTGGCTTTGTCCAGCCCGTCAAAGGCTTTCT
>CAJBLW010000340.1 GCA_903953985.1 uncultured Burkholderiales bacterium | reverse complement strand
TCAACCAGTGCTCCATTTGCCTAAGTTCAGTTATTGCGCAGCAGCCAGTGCATTAACGGGCATGAGCTTTCTAGGGACACAAAGACTGGCCAAGCAGGTCGATTTGGTTCATGCACCAGACCATCATGTCCCACTATTCAAAGGTATTCCGGTTTTGGCGACCTTGATGGATGCCATACCCCTGTCAAACCCTGAATGGGCGAGTAGCCAATTGCGTGGCATGAAAAACGCTTTGTGGAAGAAATCGAGCACATGGGCCGATCACATTTTGACAATTTCTGAATTTTCGAAGTCAGAAATTGTGAAGTATTTCAAAATTGATGACAAAAGAATCAGCGTTGTACCGTTGGGGGTTGATGAACGGTTTTTCAATCAAATGTCGAAATCTGAGTTGTCCGCAGCGCTTCAAGGTTTGAAGCTGCCAGAAAAATATTTTTTGTTCATCGGTACACTTCAGCCCCGGAAAAATTTGATTCGTGTGATCGATGCACATCAAAGTCTTCCGTTATCTCTGCGCCGTGAATATCCTCTGGTGATTGTCGGTCGTGCCGGTTGGGGTTGTGATGATTTGCCTCAGCGATTGAAGTCGTTGCCTGAGGATGACCCCGTTTATTGGTTGGGTGGTGTAGATGATCTAGTCAAACGTGCGTTGTTGCAACAAGCCACAGCGCTGGTTTTTGCCTCTTTGTCAGAGGGGTTTGGTCTTCCTGTTCTAGAGGCTTTTGCAGCTGCAACTCCAGTGATTGCATCGAACACTACGTCACTGCCAGAAGTGGCAGGGGATGCAGCGCTGATGGTCGATCCAGTTCGGATCGATGAGATCGCTTATGCGATGGTGCGGATTGCACAAAGTACAGAATTGTCAGAGCAGCTGATATCCAAAGGCTTGAGCCGGGCAAAAAGCTTTACATGGGATTGTTGTGCTAAGAAAACAGAAGCGATTTACCGCCAAATGATCTGATGAAAATCGCCATTGTTCATGATTGGTTAGTCACCTATGCAGGCGCTGAGCGAGTGCTGGAGCAGATGCTGTGGTGTTTACCGAACGCAGATGTATTCAGTGTCGTGGATTTTGTGCAAGACATTCAGCGGGGTTTTTTGCAAGGCAAAAAGGCCAAGACTTCGTTCATTCAGTACTTGCCGTGGGCCAAGTCTAAGTACCGTAGTTATTTGCCTTTGATGCCCTTGGCCGTGGAGCAGCTCGATGTGTCGGGCTACGACGTGGTGATTTCCAGCTCGCATGCGGTGGCCAAGGGGATTTTGGTGGGGCCGGACCAGTTGCATCTGTGCATGTGCTATTCACCCATCCGGTATGCGTGGGACATGCAGCACCAATACCTCAAAGAGTCGGGTTTGGATGCAGGCATCAAGGGTTGGCTGGCCCGTTGGTTGTTGCACAAAATTCGTTTGTGGGATGTCCGTACGGCCAATGGCGTGGACCATTTCATTGCAATTTCTGAATTCATTGCCCGGCGTATTCAGAAAGCCTATCGCCGCGATTCAGTGGTTATGTATCCACCGGTTGATGCAGCAGGGTTCGAGCTGCAAACAAATAAAGAAACTTTTTATTTGACGGCATCGCGCATGGTGCCTTACAAAAAGCTGCCCCTGATCGTTCAGGCGTTTGCTCAAATGCCTGACAAGCAGCTGGTGATCATTGGCGATGGGCCGGATTTTGACAAGGTCAAGGCGCTGGCACCTGCCAATGTGCAAATATTGGGCTACCAGTCGGATGCGGTGCTGAAAGATCATATGCAAAGGGCGAGGGCTTTTGTGTTTGCAGCGGAAGAAGACTTTGGCATCACGCCCGTAGAAGCTCAGGCCTGTGGCACGCCTGTGATTGCGTTTGGCAAAGGTGGGGCGCTGGAAACCATTGTGGGTTTG
>CAJBLW010000339.1 GCA_903953985.1 uncultured Burkholderiales bacterium | reverse complement strand
CATGCCCGTAATCAAGAACGCACTGGCCCACGGTGGCAACAACTGGGTCGGCGGCAACTGCACCGTGTCGTGCATGCTGATGGGCGTGGGTGCACTCTACAAAGCCGGTCTGGTCGAATGGATGAGCACCCAGACTTACCAAGCGGCTTCGGGCGGGGGTGCACAGCACATGCGCGAGCTGCTGACCCAATATGGCACCCTGAACGCCGAAGTCAAAGCCTTGCTGGACGACCCCAAGAGCGCGATTCTGGAAATCGACCGCTTGGTGGTTGCCAAACAACGCGCCCTCACCGCCTCTGAAACCGCCAACTTTGGCGTGCCGCTGGGTGGCTCCTTGATCCCCTGGATCGACAAGGACTTGGGCATCGGGAAAAACCGGGATGAACCCGGTTGGGGCACGTCCAAAGAAGAATGGAAAGGCATGGCCGAAACCAACAAAATTTTGGGGCTGGGAGAGGCTTTCGGCTCTGCGGCCATCCCGGTGGACGGTTTTTGCGTGCGTGTGGGCGCTATGCGCTGCCACAGTCAGGCTTTGACCTTCAAACTCAAAAAAGACGTTCCCGTGGCAGACATTGAAGCCATGATCGCTGCTGACAACATGTGGGTCAAAGTGATTCCTAACACCCGGGAAGCGACTATCAAAGACTTGACACCTGTGGCAGTCACCGGCACCATGACCATCCCCGTGGGACGATTACGCAAGTTGGCCATGGGACCGGAGTATATTGGCGCCTTTACGATTGGTGATCAATTGCTTTGGGGGGCAGCTGAGCCGCTGCGTCGCATGCTGCGCATCTTGCTGGATGCCTGACAACCTTCCAACAACAACAACAGTTTTCCAGGATATCCATGGGTCAATCCAAACGTCAAAAAACAAAACATCTCATGATGAAACCCCTGAGTGCTTTGGTTTTTTCAGCATGCGTTTTGCCCGCGATGGCCCTGGATTTGGGTCGGCTTCAAATTTTTTCGGCTATCGGTGAACCCCTGCGGGCCGAAATAGAAGTGGCGCAGGCCTCCAGCGACGAATTGCGCACACTGCGTGCGCAGTTGGGCTCCCCTGGCGCTTTCGCTCAAGCGGGCATGGAATTCAACCCGGCTTTGAACGGGGTCACGGCCACTTTGCAAACCCGACCCAATGGCGCTCCATACATTGTGCTGAATGGTCGAGTGCCGATTCAGGAAAACTTCATCGACTTGATCCTGGAGACTCAAACCTCCACGGGCAAACTGATAAAAAACTACGCCTTATTACTCAATTCGGTCACCGATCGGTTGTCCGGCGCCACCACACCCTCCCCGCTTTCAACCAACAACCGTGTGCTTGTCTTGCCTGCCATCAACCAGGAACCAGCGCCCATCAGTCCGTCGGTAACCCTTTTCAGAACCAACGAAACAGCCAATCCGCTGAACGCTACCAGTGTAGAGCTCAACGCGAAGCAAATTCCGGTCTATCGCTTTGCCCCAGTCGACAATACGCAGGCACCCATCAAAAATGCCGGATCGAACGATTCCAGCCGCCCCCCCGCATCGAATCTGAAAGCGCCAGCCGTTCAAGCCAGCCCCAAAATCATGGGTCAAGCTTCCCTCAAGGCAAACAACAGCGTCAAAGTCAAGACAGGCGACACCGCATCACGGCTGGCCCTGCAGTTTTTGGGACCCAACGTCACCCTAGACCAAATGATGTTGGCCATGCTCGAAGCCAACCCCGATGCATTCATCCAAGGCAACGTGAACTTGATCAAGGCGGGTGCTGTGTTGCGCATCCCTGAAGCTGGAGAAGCCACTCAAATTCCTCGTGCGGAGGCGCGAAAAACCGTGATTTCTCAATCGATTGATTTTGCTGAATATGCCAGACGCTTGGCTGAATCACCTCTCTTAGTGGACAGCAAAAACAGTCGCGTCATGTCTGGCAAGGTCACGACAGAGCCTGGGAAAACTGAATCTCCTGCCCCTCAGCAAGACAAACTGACTTTGTCCAAGTCAAGCGTGGGTTCAACTGCGGCAGAAGCCAAAATAGCCAGAGACCGCGAAGCCAAAGACACAGCAGACCAACTGGCCGCCTTGAATAAAAACCTGAAAGATCTTGAGGCTTTGGCCAAAAATTCCTCTGTCCCCAACAAGCCAACAACGTCCTTGACGCCCTCTTCAGCGGCTGCAACACCAACGTCTGGTGCAGCCATTTCTGAGACGATGTCTCAACTGACGACTCTATCGGGCTCGAACCTCAAAGACCTGACTGAAAACAAGCAACTTTGGGCCTGGGTTGCCGCTTTTCTGGCAGCTTTATTCTTTGTGGCCTTTTGGATGAGAAAAAACTCGGCCAAACCCGAGTCCATTTACGCCCCTTCCTACGATGATATTCCCAGCCCGGGCATGGGACCGGACTTGGGAGCAGGATCAAGCCAAGTCAGTATTCCCGATCAATTGCGTTCGATCGATCTGAACCTGCAGGCCCAACCAACAGACGCACCTTCGGCGCCTCACCTCAGAAACCCAGCGCCAATGCAATCGACCGCGCCAACTCCTCAGCCCACCGCCGAAGACACCGAACAAAGCAAGCTCAACCTTGCTGCGCAAGTGTTGGCCAACGGTGACAACGACCTGGCTCGGGCTTTGATCTTGTCCGTGATTTCTTCAACCCATGGAGACATCAAGGGCCGCGCCATCCAAATGCTTGGCCAAATCCGGTGAGGCTGGCGCGGGGCGTCTGCTATTTGGGCACGGCTTACCAAGGCTGGCAAAGTCAGGCTTCAGGCCAGACGATTCAAGACAAGCTTGAAAAAGCCCTGGCAAATTTTGCCGACGTACCCAAGGTCAGCACACTGTGCGCCGGGCGTACAGACGCCGGTGTGCATGGTCTGATGCAGGTGGTGCACTTTGACACGCCCATCGAACGTGAAACCCGCTCTTGGGTACGCGGCACCAACCGTTACTTGCCCTCTGACATCTCGGTGCAATGGGCGCAAGTGGTACCCGAGAGTTTTCACTGCCGCGCCAGTGCCACCGGCAGACGCTACATCTACATTTTGCTCGACGCCATCGTGCGCCCCAGCCTGGAAACAGGGCGAGTGGGTTGGGTGTACCGCCCACTGGCCGAAGGGCCGATGCGCCAAGCCAGCCAGCACCTGCTGGGCGAACACGATTTTTCATCCTTTAGGGCCAGCAGTTGCCAAGCGCTGTCCCCCATCAAAACACTGCGGCACATTCATATCACCCGACACGGCGCTTATTGGCGCTTTGAGTTCGAAGGCAACGCCTTCTTGCACCACATGATCCGCAACATCATGGGGTGCCTGGTCACGATCGGCCAGGGCCAACAGTCCCCTGACTGGATGCGCGAGGTGCTGGACGCCAAAAGCCGCGATTCAGCTGCCCCCACATTCTCGCCAGACGGCCTGTACTTTGCCGGACCGATTTACAGCGCAGAATGGGGCCTGCCCAACACCACGCCTGCTTTTGATTGGTTGCCATGAACCCGCAACAACGTACCCGCATCAAGATGTGCGGCTTCACGCGCGAAGCCGACGTGCTGGCGGCATGTGCCGCAGGGGCAGATGCCATTGGCTTTGTGCTGTACCCCCCCAGCCCTCGCAGCGTCAGCATCGAGCGTGCTGCCGAGCTATCAAGGCTGCTGCCCGCCTTTGCGCTGCCCGTATTGCTGTTCGTCAACGAGACGGCCGAGAGAATCCAGTCAGCGTGCAAGGCCGTGCCGGGGGCTTGGTTACAGTTTCACGGTGATGAAACACCAGAATTTTGCGAAACCATGAGTCGCCTCACGGGCCGCCCGCACCTCAAAGCGGCCCGAATCCCCCTGTCCGAGGTGGCCGACTTCGACTTGCTAAAATTTAGCCTCATTCACCAGCAAGCCCACGCCCTGTTGCTCGACGCGCATGTCGACGGATACGGCGGAGGCGGAAAAACATTCAATTGGTCACTCCTGCCAACAAGCGTCAATGCTCACCTCGTTTTGTCTGGTGGACTCACACCTGCAAACGTGGGCGACGGCATTCGGGCGCTGCGCTCACACGGCCTGTCTCTGGCCGTTGACGTGAGTTCGGGCATCGAGGTCGCCAAGGGCCTGAAAGATGCCGAAAAAATCCAGCAATTCGTGGCAGCTGTGCGAGCTGCCGATGCTCACCTCCTTTGAATTTTTTCCGGATTCATCCCCGGCTCCAACTGCCATGTACGACTACCAACAACCCGATGCCAAGGGCCATTTCGGCATTTATGGCGGCAGTTTTGTCAGCGAAACCCTGACACACGCCATCAACGAACTCAAAGCCGCTTACGCCAAGTACCAGCACGACCCCGAATTCATCGCCGAATTCAAGTCTGAGCTGGCTCACTTTGTGGGTCGCCCCTCGCCCGTTTACCACGCAGCCCGCATGAGCCGCGAGATGGGCGGCGCGCAAATTTTCCTCAAGCGCGAGGATCTGAACCACACCGGCGCACACAAGATCAACAACACCATCGGGCAGGCCATGCTGGCCAAGCGCATGGGCAAACCGCGCATCATTGCAGAGACCGGCGCAGGCCAGCACGGCGTGGCCACCGCCACCATCTGCGCCCGTTACGGGCTGGAATGCGTGGTCTACATGGGCAGCGAGGACGTCAAACGCCAAAGCCCTAACGTTTACCGCATGAAACTGCTGGGTGCCACCGTGATCCCCGTCGAGTCGGGCAGCAGAACGCTCAAGGACGCCCTGAACGAAGCCATGCGCGACTGGGTGGCCAACGTGGACAACACTTTTTACATCATCGGCACCGTGGCGGGCCCGCACCCCTACCCCATGATGGTGCGCGACTTCCAGAGCGTGATCGGTGAAGAATGCCTGGTGCAAATGCCCGAAATGCTGAAAGCGGCTGGCT
>CAJBLW010000338.1 GCA_903953985.1 uncultured Burkholderiales bacterium | reverse complement strand
GTGAAACGCTGGGCGACCTGAGTCCGTCGGTCATCGAACAGGTTGAGATTGCCGCCAAGTATTCTGGCTACATTGACCGCCAAAAGGGGGAGGTGGAACGCGCTGCGTTTTACGAACACCTGCGCCTGCCCGAAAGCCTGGACTATCTGCAGGTCTCGGCCTTGTCGATAGAGGCTCGCCAAAAGTTGGCCAAACATCGGCCCGAAACCCTGGGCCAAGCCTCGCGCATCTCAGGCATCACGCCCGCCAGCGTGTCGCTGCTGTTGATCCACCTGAAGAAGGGTGGCTTCAAGGGCTTCATGCAAGTCGCCGAGGAAGGCGCACAGGCATGAGTTTGAATTTGGAAGCGGGTCTGCGCTCAGGGGCCGACGCCTTGGGCTTGGCTTTGTCGGATGCACAAATCAAACACTTGTTGGACTATGCGGCCCTGATCCAGAAATGGAACAAGGTTTACAACCTGACGGCGCTGCGCGATCCGGCCGACATGCTCACGCACCACCTGCTGGACAGCCTGACGGCCATTTCTCCGTTGATCCGGCACACGCAAGGCCAGTCGACCAAGGTGCTGGACGTGGGCTCTGGCGGCGGCTTGCCCGGTGTGGTGCTGGCCATTTGCCTGCCTGAGCTGCAGGTGACCTGTGTCGACACCGTGGCTAAAAAAGCCGCGTTTGTGCAGCAGGTAGCCGCGAGCTTGAAGCTGCCCAACTTGCGCGGCTTGCATGCGCGGGTCGAAACCCTGACCGATCCGTACCAGGTCATTTGCTCCCGCGCCTTTGCCTCTTTGCCCGACTTCGTGAATTGGTCTCGTTCGGCCTTGGCCGAGGGCGGGGTGTGGATGGCCATGAAGGGCAAACACCCGCAGGGTGAAATAGACGCCTTACCTGCTGACGTGAAAGTGTTTCACGTGGAACCATTGACCGTTCCGGGGCTGGACGTGGAGCGTTGCATGGTTTGGATGGGGTCAGTTCAGCCGGACCCATCCTGAGCCCAGAAGGAGCGACTGTGTCGTGCGTACCGCTCAAAAAGCCGTCAAACCCGGGCAATACAGAAGGGGCCGTGCGCGATTGGTGGTTTGTTTCACGTGAAACATGGATGCGCAGAGACTGTTGCTCTGAGAGTTGATCACTTACACTCAGGTCCATACCCGCTTTTCGGCGGGTTGCAAAATTTGGCGCCCTCGTGTGGGGTTGGGTTCGGTCTCAAAATGTTGATGGCCAAGCAGGGCCTGAGTCATACCTCGCCCTGTTTTTGAAAGGTTTGCATGTTCTTTGGCATCTCTGACTATGGCGCTTTCGTGGCCGCGATTGTGCTGTTTCTTGCCATTCCTGGACCGGGCAACCTGGCGCTGATCACCTCAACGGGCAAGGGTGGGGTGGCTGGTGGCTTGATGGCCACACTGGGGGTGATCGCAGGGGACCAGGTGCTCATGTGGTTGGCCGTGGCCGGTGTTGCTGCCGTGTTGGCTACTTATCCTGCGGCATTTGCCGCCATCCAGTGGGTGGGTGCTTTGTACTTGGCTTGGTTGGGCTGGAAGCTGTTGTCTGCCAAACCGGGTGATGCGCCGGTCTTGAACATCCGGCCCCGGCAGTACTTTCAACAAACCTTGGCCATCACCTTGCTCAACCCCAAGGCGATTGTTTTTTACATGGCTTTCTTTCCGTTGTTTGTCGATCCAAAAACGCACCTTGGACTGATCAGCTTTGCGGTCATGGCTGTGACCATTGCCGTGTTGACGTTTCTTTACGGGCTGTGCATGACCTTGCTGACGCACCACTTGGCAGAGCGCATGCGAGCTAACCCCCGCGTCGGCCGGATGTTTGAAAAACTGGCGGGTGTTTTTCTCATTGGCTTTGGCATCAAGCTGGCCGCTTCTAAATAAACCGGGGTACGACCATGGCCAAGATTTTTTGCATTGCGAACCAAAAGGGCGGGGTCGGCAAAACCACCACCACCGTGAACCTGGCCGCAGGTTTGGCCAAAGTTGGGCAGCGCGTGCTGTTGGTTGATTTGGACCCACAAGGCAACGCCACCATGGGCTCTGGCATTGATAAACGGCAGTTGGAATTGAGCGTTTACGACGTGTTGCTGGAGTCGGCATCGATTGCCGAAGCGGTCGTCAAGGCTGAAAAGTGCGGTTACGACGTGCTCAGCGCCAACCGCGAGCTGGCTGGTGCCGAAGTGGAATTGGTGCAACTGGAGCACCGTGACCAGCGGCTGAAAACCGCCTTGGCAGCGGTGGATGGGGATTACGATTTTGTGCTGATCGATTGCCCGCCTTCACTGTCCATGCTCACGCTGAACGGCCTGTGTTCGGCCCATGGCGTGATCGTGCCCATGCAGTGTGAATACTTTGCCCTGGAGGGTTTGACGGATCTGGTCAACACCATCAAACAGGTGCACGCCAACTTGAACAAGGACTTGAAAATCATCGGCCTTTTGCGGGTCATGTTCGACCCGCGCATCACGCTGCAGATGCAAGTCAGCGACCAGCTCAAGGCGCACTTTGGCGACAAGGTGTTTGACACCGTGATACCGCGCAACGTCCGTTTGGCCGAGGCACCCAGTTATGGTTTGCCTGGTGTGGTGTTTGACCCGTCGGCCAAGGGCAGCCAAGCTTATGTGGACTTTGCCCGCGAAATGGTCAAGCGTGCTCCCACGCTTTGAGCCGAGAAACCCGTCGCGCCATGACAGATTTGACCGATGAGGTGCACCCAGGCCCAAACGGGGTTGCAGCCAGCGTTTTGATCTTGCCCGGCTGGCAAGGGAGCGTGCCGACTCATTGGCAAATGCAGTGGGTACGTTTGCACGGCTATGCCGTGGTGGAACAAAACGACTGGCTGCAGCCCCTGCGCGGTGACTGGCTGGCACGGCTGGACGAGATGGTCATCGATGCACCCGGTCCGCTGGTGCTGGTGGCGCACAGTTTGGGTTGCATTCTGGTCTCGGCTTGGGCATCGTTTTCTCGCCACACCGCCCGCGTACGAGGCGCCTTGCTGGTGGCGCCCGGTGACGTGGAAGCGCCAGAGATGCGGGACCGTTTCCCCGGTTGGACGCCCATTGTGCGCCAGCCCTTGCCCTTCAAAAGCATTCTGGTGGGCAGTCAGAATGACCCCTATTGCCACGTTGACCGTGCCCAGGCCCTGGCTCAAGATTGGCGCGCTCAATGGCTCGACTTGGGACTGGCTGGGCACATCAACGCCGATTCATCTTTAGGTGCCTGGCCTCAAGGCCATGCGCTCTTGCAAACCCTCATGAAGGAATGACCATGGTCACCAAAAAACCCAAAGGATTGGGCCGCGGGCTGGAAGCCCTGCTGGGCCCCAAAGTTCAAGACCCTCCGGCGGTGGCCAACAGCGGTCAGCCCAGCCAGCTCAAGCTTGAGCAGATGGTGGCCGGCATGTACCAGCCGCGCACCCGCATGGACGAAGGTGCCCTGTACGAATTGGCCGAGTCGATCAAGGCGCAGGGCATCATGCAGCCAATTCTGGTGCGTCAGCTTTCTGAAGGCCCTAACGCTGGCAAGTACGAGATCATTGCAGGCGAGCGCCGTTTTCGCGCTTCGCGCCTGGCGGGCCTCGAGTCTGTCCCTGTTTTGGTGCGCGATGTGCCCAATGAGGCCGCCGCCGCCATGGCGCTCATCGAAAACATTCAGCGCGAAGACCTCAACCCGCTGGAAGAAGCTCAAGGTTTACAACGCCTGATCAAAGAGTTTGGACTCACTCACGAAACGGCTGCCCAAGCAGTGGGGCGCTCGCGCAGTGCGGCCAGCAACTTGCTGCGTTTGCTCAATTTGGCCGAGCCGGTGCAAACCATGCTCATGGCGGGTGACCTCGATATGGGCCATGCACGGGCCTTGCTGGCCCTGGACAAGGCCGCCCAGATCACGGCGGCCAACCAGATCGCGGCCAAAAAGATGTCGGTGCGCGAAGCCGAGAGCCTGGTCAAAAAACTCAGTGCCGAGTTCAACCTGGTCACGCAAAAACCCAAAAAGGAAAAGTCACGCGACATCCGCAGGGTGGAAGAAGAGCTGTCAGATCTGCTGATGGCCGAGGTGGAGGTGCGCGTCAAGAAACGCGTCAAACGTTTGGGCAAGATGGAAGAAATGGGCGAGCTCAGCATTCAGTTTGGATCGCTTGACGAACTCAATGGCCTGATCGACAAGTTGCGCGGCTGAGGCGAGCCGTGCTGCAATTCAAAAAGCCGTTGGCCATCATGGTCTTCCACAGGCGGTTGGGTTCGGATGGTTTCCCCCATTCGGAAAAGCACATCTCCCAGGCACTGCGGATGCTTTTTGTGACCACTTGGACAAGCAGGCGACATCGCACCGACTTGGCTGCGATGCGCTGCCTCGGCTTGATGAGGCAGATGCTGTGTGTGCCCATGTGGTCTTCGGGGTGGGCCCGCGCAATGGGGCGGTGCAGATGAGTGCCCTCTTGAAGATATTCAATGTCGAAGCCCTTTTGGATGGCTTGCACGAGTATTCGAATGCGCAGCGTCGAACCTGGTTCCTTCGGGCTTGCCTGCTTGCATTGATGATCACTTCGCTGGTCTTTTACGGGCTTTACCAACCTGCGTATGACCACCGCATCCATTTGGTCGCCGCAGTGCTCTATCTGGTTTTAATCGGGGCTTTGCGGTGGGGGGCGTTCTATGTGCCCATTGCGCATCTGGGTTTCCTGATTTCAATCTCGCATATCGTGCTGGTGGTCGGGCAGAGCGGCGGTATCAACTCGGTCACGATGGTCTGGATGACGGTGGTGACATTGCCTGCCACCTTGCTGCTCAGCCGGGTCGTGGCCATTTTCTGGGGGGTGGTGGCGCTGTTGGTCACTTGGCTCATTCTGGCGCTGACCCATGCCGGGGTGATGGGCAGCATGGCGACCATGAGCAACGACATCATGGCCTGGGCATTGGTGAACAAAGTGCTTGTGGCCTGCATGGCGATGGGTGTGGTCTGGCTGGCTGAGCGCATGCACAGTCAGCAGGTCATGCAAATTGACAAGAGCAACCTGGCGCTGGAAGAAACCCACCGCGCATTGCGTCAGGCGCAGGCGCACAAGGACGAATTCATTGCGTCCGTGGGCCATGAACTGCGCACACCCATGAACGCGATTTTGGGGCTCAATGGTATTTTGCGCAGCGAATTGTCAGCCAGTTCCGAAGACGCGGAGATCGTTGATCACATCCGCCAGTCCACCGAACAGTTGCTGCGCGTGGTCAATGATATTTTGGACTTTTCGCAACTGCAGGCTGGGCATTTGTCTTTGCGAGAAGACCGGTTTGAACTGAGCGAAACCGTGCAAAGCGTGCTGGATTTGTTGGCGGAAAAAGCCCACACCAAAGGTCTGGAACTGCGGCTTGAAGACAGCCCGGTTGTGGGCATGTGGGTGCAGGGGGACCGACAGCGACTGATTCAGGTGCTCAGGAACCTCCTGGACAACGCCGTCAAATTCACGGCAAACGGCCATGTGGTTGTGCGCGTCAAAAGCGTGGGCTTAGGCGTGTTGTTTGAAGTGGAAGACTCTGGCATAGGCATTGCGGCCAACCGGCAGCAACAAGTATTCAATCGCTTTGAGCATGCCGACTCACAAACCAACCGCCAATACGGCGGCACAGGCCTGGGCTTGTCGATCTGTGAGCGGCTGGTCAGCCTGCAAGGTGGGCGCATTGGGGTCAGCAGCGTGCCGGGCTACGGCACCACGTTCTGGTTTGAGTTGCCATTGAGCATGACGGCAGCAGACGACCCTTCAGGCGTGCAGCGACTGGACAAACTGATAGGGCATCGTTTGCGCATTTTGCTGGTGGACGACAACGCCGTGAACCTGATGGTGGCCCGCTTGATGTTGCAGAAATTTTTGCCCCAAGCCGTCATCACCGAAGCCAATGGCGGGGCAGTGGCGCTGGATTTGTTGCGCGAACAGCCTTTTGACTTGGTGTTGATGGACATGGTCATGCCCGACATCGATGGCGTTCAGGCGACCCGAATTTTGCGCAAAAACTTTCCGAAACCTGTGTGTGATGTGCCTGTTCTGGGCTTGACCGCGAGCACCAATCCGGTGGACCGAGATCAGTGTTTGGCAGCGGGTATGGACGAGATACTCGACAAACCGCTGGATGAGGTGCAACTGTTGGCGCAGTTGTCCCGCTTGCCCTGGCCGGCCATGGTGGAGGGGCAATCATGAAGCGCACGTCATTGGATGATTTGCTGCAGCGCATGGACTCCTATCTGCCCATGCGTTTCCGTGAAGGCCGGTTGCCGTATTTGTTCTGCCTGGTCATCATCATGATCATCGCCATGTTGTTGATTGCGCTGGTCACGCCTTATGACAGCGGTGTCCCGGTGCCACTGGGTTTTGCCGTTGTTTTGGTGGTTCTGCTGGTGGCGTTCGGCTATGGCATGCCCATGCCGGTGGCCGTTCACATTGGCGTGATAGCCGGGCTGACACAAGTGACATACGCAGGGTGGATGTCGGGGGGTATTTTTTCACCTCGCTTGGCCTGGTACACCCTGATTCCACTCATTCCGTTTTATGCCATCAGCCGCCGAGCAGGTTTTTTCTGGCTGATGGTGGTGATGGCCTTGTTGGGGGGCTTGTCGTATGCCACATGGCATGGCTGGTTGCCGCCGCACCCCACGGTCGGTCTGGCGCAGGTGCAGTCTTCTTTTGCCAGCAACGTGGTCACGATGCTGTTGATCTTGTCGGTGGTGTTTTTGTACGACGGCCTGTACCGCAAGGCCTACAGCGAACGCCTCAGGCGGAACCAGGAATTGGAAGACACCCGCCAGGAACTGGAGCGCACTTCGGAGTTGAGGGAGCAGTTCATTGCGAATGTGAGCCACGAATTGCGCACGCCCATGAACGCGATTTTGGGCTTCAATGCCATGCTGCTGGGGCGGGCAAGCGACAACCCACAGGCCCTGAAAATTCTCAACCACACCCGCCAGTCGGCAGACCACTTGATGACGGTCATCAACGACGTGCTCGACTATTCGCAGTTGCAGGCGGGCAAGATTCGGGTGCAGTACGAAACCTTTGCCTTGCACGACACGGTCAACAACGCTTTCAGCCTGTTCAATCCGCGCGTCAAAAGCATGCACTTGCAATACCGCTGTGAGATCGGTGAAGGTGTGCCTGAATGGGTCAACACCGACCGGCACCGCCTGATGCAGATTTTGGTGAACCTGTTGGGCAATGCCATCAAGTTCACGCACCAAGGCCATGTGATTTTGCGGGTGCAATCCGATGCATTGGGTGTTCAGTTTTCAGTCCAGGACAGCGGCATCGGCATTGCCGAACACCAGAAACCCCGGATTTTCCAGCGCTTTGCGCAAGCGGGCGATGACATTCAGTCGCGTTATGGTGGCACGGGCCTGGGCCTGTCGATCACCCAGCGTTTGGTCGAACTCATGGGTGGAAAAATCGGGTTTGAAAGTAGCTGGGGTCAGGGCTCGACGTTTTGGTTCACTTTGCCACTGACGGCACAGGCCGCACCACCCCAGCCTGTGATCGGTGCCGATATGTCCACAAGCACCAACCCACAGCGGCTGAACTTTCTGGTGGTCGACGACCACCCTATCAACCGTCTTTTGGTGAAAAAGGTGCTGACCAACCATTGGCCACACAGCCAAGTGGTGGAAGCCGAAGATGGCACGCAGGCCATGGCGGCCGTTCAGAAAGACCGTTTCGATGCGGTTTTCATGGACATGGTGATGCCCAAGATGGACGGCATTGAAACCACGCTGGCGTTGCGCCTTGAACTTGACGAAGCCACACGCAACACCCCGGTGATGGGGCTGACCGCCAACGTCAATCCGCAAGACCTGGAGCGTTTCAAGGCTTCGGGTCTGAACGCGCTCATGCTCAAGCCCTTTGACCCGGTGCAACTGTGCGCCCAGATTGAACAACTGATGCTGAATCGCCGGCCAGACTGACCAGCGCATCGGGAACATGCATGGATATCCTTGATTTTCAGGATGGGGCAAACCCGCTTGGGTCTTTGCCTGGATCGTCTTTTAATTCATGATCGATCAATTTGCCTAAAGGTAGGGTCATGTACCTCAGTGGAAAGCAGACCGTTTTGCTGGGCCAGATCATGCAGACCTTGGCTGAGCCGCATGAAGAGCAGGAAATCCGTCAAATCATGGGTGACTTGGTCATGCAATTGCTGGGGGCGCAGTTTTATGCAAGTTACGTCTGGCAGCCAGATTCTTTGAGCTTTGCACAGCCCACCCAGATCAACATGGACCCGCTGAACCTGCGGGCCTATGAAAGCTACTACCAGTTTCACGACCCCATCACCCCCCTGATGCAACGCTACCAGGTGGCCGTGCGTGCCACCGATGTGCTGGCGATTGAAGAGCTGAAGAAAACTGAGTTTTTCAACGACTTCCTGAACAAGGATGGCTTGTACTGGGGTGTGAACCTGTACGCCTGGCACCAGGGGCGAAACCTGGGTGACATGCGCATCTGGCGCGACAAGCGCAGGGACAACTTCACACCCGACGAGATGCGCTTGCTGGACATGCTGCAGCCAGCTTTTGTCACCGCATTGGCCAGGGCACAGCGGCCGACCCAACGGCATGAAGTGCAACTCAACACCTTGTCTCAGCGCTTAACGCCTCGTGAGCAAGACACCGCACGCTTGGTGCTGCTGGGCATGCCAGACAAAGAAATCGCCCGGGCGTTGAATATTTCAAGCACCACGGTGCGCACGCACCTGGAAAATGCTTTCCGTAAAGTGGGGGTGAGTAACCGTGCAGCACTGGTGCACAAGTTGAGGGCCTGAAGGCGTTACCCTCCGCAATCTTGAGGATGGTGACCAACCGGGGGTCTGCCTAGCATGAAGAGAACGTCCATCCGGGCGTTTTAACATCCAAGGAGACCCTTATGAACCCCAATGCATCACGGCGAAATTTTTTCAAAACCACGGGCGCTGTATCAGCGGCTACCGTTTTCGGTGGTGTTGGCGTAGGTTTGACGGCTTGCGG
>CAJBLW010000337.1 GCA_903953985.1 uncultured Burkholderiales bacterium | reverse complement strand
CCCAGCAAGAAATCGATGTTCAGGCTGCGCTCGTGCGCTTCGTCAATGATCAGGGTGTCATAGGCCTGCAAGAGCGGGTCGGTTTGCGTCTCGGCCAGCAAAATGCCGTCTGTCATCAGCTTGACCGATGCGTCGCGTGACAGCTTGTCTTGGAAGCGCACCTTGAAACCCACCACCTCGCCCAGTGGCGTCTTGAGTTCTTCGGCAATCCGCTTGGCCACCGAGCTGGCCGCAATGCGCCGGGGCTGGGTGTGACCGATCATGCGGGCGCGTTCGCCGGGCTTGGCATTGAGCTTGCCGCGCCCCAACGCCAGCGCGATTTTGGGCAGCTGTGTGGTCTTGCCCGAGCCGGTTTCGCCGCACACGATGATGACCTGGTGCTGGTCCATGGCAGCCATGATTTCGTCTCGGCGAGCAGAGACCGGCAGGCCTTCGGGGAAGTCAATTTGGAGGGGGGAATCGGACAAGGCGAAAACTTCTGTGAAAATCAATGCAAGAACAGCCGGGATTATCCCAGCCCCCAGCATTGACCGCACAAAACGCCCAACAGCCCATGTCCACAGTTTTCAATTTCACCTTCGTGCCCTGGTTCCGGTCGGTTGCGCCTTATATCCACATGCACCGGGGCAAGACCTTTGTGGTGGGCATCGCGGGCGAGGCCATTGCGGCGGGCAAGCTGCAAAACCTGGCTCAAGACTTGGCGTTGATTCAGAGCATGGGCGTCAAGATCGTGTTGGTGCACGGCTTTCGACCCCAAGTCAACGAACAACTGGCCGCCAAAGGCCACACCCCCAAATACGCCAATGGCATCCGCATCACCGACAGTGTGGCGCTTGACTGCGCCCAAGAAGCTGCGGGCCAGCTGCGCTACGAGATTGAAGCGGCCTTCAGTCAAGGACTGCCCAACACCCCCATGGCGGGCTCCACGGTGCGGGTGATTTCGGGCAACTTCATCACGGCGCGTCCGGTAGGCATTGTGGATGGGGTGGACTTCATTCACTCGGGCCTGGTGCGCAAGGTCGATGTGGACGGCATCATGCGCACACTGGACATGGGCGCGATGGTGCTGCTCTCGCCCTTTGGTTTTTCGCCGACGGGCGAGGCGTTCAACCTTGCCATGGAAGAAGTGGCCACCAGCGTGGCCGCCGAGTTGCAGGCCGACAAGTTGATTTTTGTGACCGAGGTGCCGGGCATCCGCATCGAACCCCATGCCCCGGCCAGTGAAGACAACCCCATCGACACCGAACTGCCGCTGGCGGCGGCCAAGCAGTTGCTGGCCTCGCTGCCCCAGCCTACCGAGCCGACCGACATTGGCTTTTATTTGCAGCACTGCGTCAAGGCCTGCGAAGAGGGCGTGGAACGTTCGCACATCCTGCCCTTTGCGGTAGACGGCGCTTTGCTTTTAGAGGTGTATGTGCACGACGGCATTGGCACCATGGTCATCGATGAAAAACTCGAAGAACTGCGCGAGGCCACGGCCGACGACGTGGGCGGCATCTTGCAACTGATTGAGCCGTTCGAAAAAGACGGTACCTTGGTCAAACGCGACCGCACCGAGATCGAGCGCGACATCGACCACTACACCATCATCGACCACGATGGCGTGATCTTTGCCTGTGCCGCCCTTTACCCCTACCCCGAGAGCAAAACGGCCGAAATGGCAGCGCTCACCGTTTCACCACAATCACAGGGCCAAGGCGATGGTGAAAAGGTGCTCAAGCGGATCGAGCAACGCGCACGTGCCATGGGGGTCAAAAGCATCTTTGTTCTGACCACCCGCACCATGCACTGGTTCATCAAGCGCGGTTTTGTTCAGCAAGATCCCGATTGGCTGCCCGAAGCGCGCAAGCGCAAATACAACTGGGACCGCAAGAGTCAGGTGCTGGTTAAAAAGCTCTGATCACAGGTCCAGCACCAGCCTCGCCGTCTGGCTGCGCGAGCAGCAGATCAGCATTTGTGTGTTCGCCTCTTGCTCCTCAGGGGTGAGGAACATGTCCCAGTGGTCTGGCGTGCCAGCAACCACCTGGGTCAGACAGGTGCCGCACACGCCTTGCGAGCAGGAAAACGGCACCTCGTGCCCCGCATCCTGCAGCGCACTCAAAATGCTTTGCTCTTTGCCCACCCTCAAAGTCTGACCACTTTTTTGCAAGTGAACTTCGAAGCTGCCGTCGGCATCAAGGGGGGTCTGTGTCAAGTCTGGGGTGCTCATGCGGTGATCTCGGAGGAATATTCCTGGGCCAGTAAACGGTCGATGATACGGCGCGACTGCACGCCACCCGAATCGATGTTGAGCATCAAGAGTTTGCGCTCAGGCCAACGGCTGATGTTGGCTTGCTGCAATTGCAGCATCTCCATGTCTTCATTGAAGATGCCCCCCTGCCCT
>CAJBLW010000336.1 GCA_903953985.1 uncultured Burkholderiales bacterium | reverse complement strand
CTGACACCCGGGATGGCCGTGATCAGCTGGTGCGCCAAATCGCGCTGCTTGCGCAAGCGACCCCCCTCGCCCACCAATTCATTGATGCTCTGGTGCCCTCCCAAAGCCGTTTGAATGGCCCACTGGCCAGGTACGTTAGCGCACAAACGCATGTTCGAGAGCATGTTCAGGCCCTCGATGTAATCGCGGGCTCTTTTCTTGTCGCCTGAAATCACCATCCAACCGGCACGGTAACCGCAAGAGCGGTAACTTTTGGACAAGGAGTTGAAGGTCAAGGTCACGACATCTTGTGACAGACTGCCCAAAGGCGTGTGCTTGACGCCGTCGTACAAAACCTTGTCGTACACCTCGTCGGCAAAGATCACGAGGCCATGCTCGCGGGCAATCGACACGATGCCCTTGAGCAGCTCTTCGGAGTACAAGGCGCCCGTGGGGTTGTTGGGGTTGATGACCACAATGCCCTTGGTGCGCGGTGTGACCTTGGCACGAATATCGTCCAAATTGGGCATCCAGCCATTGGCTTCATCGCAGCGGTAATGCACAGGGGTGCCCCCCGACAAACTGGCCGCAGCCGTCCAAAGCGGGTAATCGGGCGAAGGCAAGAGCAACTCGTCGCCATCATCAAGCAATCCGTTGGTGGCCATCACGATCAACTCGCTGGCACCATTGCCAAGATAAATATCGTCCAGCGTCACACCCAAAATCCCTTGCTTTTGGGTCTCGTGCATCACGGCCTTGCGCGCTGCAAAAATACCTTTACTGTCCGAGTAACCCGCCGAATTGGGCAGATTTCGGATCATGTCCTGCTGAATCTCTTCGGGCGCATCAAAACCAAAAACTGCCAGGATGCCGATGTTCAGTTTGATGATCTTGTGGCCGTCTTCTTCCATCTGACGCGCTCGGTCCATGATAGGACCGCGAATGTCATAACAAACGTTGGCGAGCTTGGCAGATTTCTGAATGGGCTTCAAAGTGCCTCCAAAGGCAGTGAGGATGAGGGAAAACCTATAATTGGACCACATTTCTATGGCCTCACCGGCGCAGTTTTCAGAGCCTGGCCTTTAATTGCGCTGACCCTCACTTTTACCACCCCATGAAACTCCAGCCCGACAAATCCAATGCTCCAACCATCAACGCTTATGACAGGGCCTGGATCGAAGTCAATGGCGTGCGGTATCAAGAGTCTTTGGCCGTGAGCAGCCTGCCCGATATGCCGCCTGCGACCTGGGCAACGGGCCATTTCGATGCACTAGGCGCGAGCGACTTCAGCCCATGGGCCCAAAGCGGTGCCGAGCTTGTCTTGTTCGGCAGCGGACAAACGCTGCGTTTTGCCAAGCCACAATGGCTGAAGGACCTGATCATGCGTGGCATCGGTGTAGAAACCATGGACACTGCTGCGGCATGTCGCACCTACAACATCCTGGCCAGTGAAGGACGCAAGGTGGTCGCCTTGCTTTTGATCGAGTCCTAAAGCATGCATTCTTGCTTTGTTTTTATCCACTGTTCTTTTAGTCCAAATGCCAACGGCTGTTCAGGGTAAAATATCAGGTTGTCGAGGCCCAAAGCCTTTAGCGAAATTGACACCAGTCAATGGTGACACCCGCTCAACCAGTCAAGCGAGATAAAGTTCAATGGCGATCGTTCTCAACAAACCCCTCCCCGAATTTGAAGCCAATGCCACCAGCGGTCTGAAAGTTTCGAACATCTCCCACGTTGGTCAAACCGTTGTTTTGTTTTTCTATCCCAAAGACAACACCCCCGGCTGCACCACTGAAGCCATGCAGTTTCGCGACAAATACAAAGATTTCGTGAAAGCCGGCGCCTTGGTCCTTGGCGTGTCCCGCGACAACATGAAATCTCACGACGATTTCAAAGCCAAGCTGGAGCTGCCCTTCGAGTTGATCGCCGATACCGAAGAAAAGATGTGCCACATGTTTGGTGTGGTGAAAAACAAGATCATGTATGGCAAAAAGGTCAAGGGCATTGAGCGCAGCACCTTCTTGATCGGAACCGACGGCACCCTCAAGCAAGAGTGGCGTGGTCTGAAAGTACCCGGCCACGTAGAGGAAGTGTTGCAGGCCGTCAAGGACCTAAAGAAAGCCACTGCTGTGGTTTGATGTCGCCAGCCTGTGTTGTCACAGGGCTCGTGCATAATGATTTCATGACGCTGAAACGCAGTCCCTCAACATCCCATACTTCAAGCCGCCCGGGTTTCCTGGCGGCTTTTTGTTTTTGGTATCCGAATTTCAATTATCTAAAGGCCGTCGTTCATGCCATTGCCACCCGCTCCAACCCACCGCGCCAGCCGCTTGACCCACACAGCCTTTGAAAGCAGCGAGACGGAAACTGAGGCACCCGTCATGGTGCAAATCGAAACGAAACGGAGCTTGGCAAACGAGACACCCGCGTTCAGCACAGCCAAACGTCCTGCTCGGCCGCGCAAGAACGAAATCAGTCCACTGACACCCAATACCCCAGAGGCTGCGCTGGCCACTTCAAACACAAAGCAAGCAGGCATGCCCCAAGCCGAGTCCCGTCCCGCTTTAGCGGCGCCAGCCAGTCGGGTGAACAAATCCGCTACAGGCCGAACCAAACGTCGCAACGGCCCGAGCAAACTCTTTGTCCTCGATACCAATGTGCTGATGCACGACCCGATGAGCCTGTTCCGCTTTGAGGAACACGATGTCTTTTTGCCCATGATCGTGCTGGAAGAGCTCGACGGCCACAAAAAAGGCATGACCGAAGTGGCGCGCAATGCCCGACAAGCCAGCCGCTCACTCGACACATTGGCCTCTGGACAGGGGCAAGACCTGAGCCAAGGCTCACCCTTAAGTGTCACGGGCCACTCGGATGCCACAGGGCAGTTGTTTTTCCAAACCCAGGCACTTGACCTGAGCCTGCCCTTGGCACTGCCGCAGGGCAAAGCCGACAACCAGATCCTGGGCGTGGTGAAGGCACTGGGCCAACTGCATGCGCCTCGTGAAGTGGTGCTGGTGTCCAAGGACATCAACATGCGCGTCAAGGCCCGAGCACTTGGGCTACAGGCAGAGGACTACCAAAATGATAAGACCCTGGAAGATGGCGACCTGTTGTACCCAGGCTCCATGGCTTTGCCACCTGACTTTTGGCTCAAAAATGGCAAAACGGTTGAAAGCTGGCAGCAGGGCACCCATACCTTCTACCGCATCAGCGGCCCCATCGTGCCGAGCCTGTTCATGAATCAGTTCGTGTATTTCGAGGCACCCGGAGAACCGAGTCTGTATGCGCGCGTCACCGAAATTCGCGGCAAGACGGCGGTGCTGCGCACGCTGAAGGACTTCAACCACCAAAAGAATGCGGTTTGGGGCGTCACCACACGAAACAGAGAACAGAACTTCGCGATGAACTTGTTGTCCGATCCGGACATCGACTTTGTGACGCTGGCGGGCACCGCTGGCTCGGGCAAAACCCTGATGGCCCTGGCCGCTGGCCTCACTCAAGTGCTGGATGATCGCCGATACACCGAAATCATCATGACCCGCGCTACTGTGAGCGTGGGCGAAGACATCGGCTTTTTGCCTGGTACCGAAGAAGAAAAAATGGGCCCCTGGATGGGCGCGCTGGACGACAATTTGGAGTTTTTGGCCAAGGGCGATGGCGGCAATGCCGGTGAATGGGGCCGAGCGGCACCCAACGAGCTGATCAAGAGCCGCATCAAGATCAAGAGCATGAATTTCATGCGCGGTCGCACCTTCATGAACAAGTACGTGATCATCGACGAAGCGCAAAACCTGACGCCCAAGCAGATGAAAACCCTGATCACCCGCGCAGGTCCGGGGACCAAGATCATCTGCATGGGCAACCTCGCCCAAATCGACACGCCTTACCTGACCGAGGGCTCATCCGGCCTGACCTACGCAGTAGATCGTTTCAAAGGTTGGGCACATGGTGGCCACATCACCTTGGCTCGGGGGGAGCGCTCCAGACTGGCAGACTTTGCCAGCGAAGCCCTCTGACCCTCAAGACGCCGTCGGGTCTTAGTAATCGTCGCTCAGGCCCGACGCCAGACTTTCAAAGCGCGTCAAGTTCTTCAGGAATGTCAGTCGCACCGTGCCCGTCGGACCGTTACGCTGCTTACCGATGATGATTTCAGCTACGCCGGGATCTTTTGAGTCCTTGTTGTAGTAGTCATCGCGGTAAATGAACATGATGATGTCTGCATCCTGCTCAATGGCACCCGATTCCCGCAAATCGCTCATCATGGGGCGTTTGTCAGTGCGTTGTTCGACACTGCGGTTCAACTGCGATAAGGCAATTACCGGGCATTGCAGCTCTTTGGCCAGCATTTTCAGACCCCGCGAAATCTCGCCCAGTTCGGTGGCGCGGTTGTCACCGCCTGCGCCGCCCGAGCCACTCATCAGCTGCAAATAGTCCACCACAATCAGTCCCAGCTTGCCGCACTGGCGCGCAAGTCGCCGCGCATTGGCCCTTAATTCGGACGACGTCAGGCCTGGCGTTTCATCGATGTGCAAGGACACGGTGCGCAATTTTTCAATGGCCTCGGTCAAGCGTGGCCACTCGTCATCGCTGAGCTTGCCTGTGCGCAAATGGCCTTGATCGATGCGACCGATCGAGCCCACCACACGCACCGCCAACTGCGATGCGCCCATTTCCATCGAGAACACCGCCACGGGCAAGCCCTCATTCAAGGCCACATGCTCAGCGATATTGATCGCAAAAGCGGTTTTACCCATGGAAGGTCGTGCCGCCAGCACCACCATGTCCCCAGGCTGCAAGCCCGAGGTCATGCGGTCCAAGTCGTAGAAACCTGTGGGAACCCCGGTGATGTCGTTGGGGTTGTTGGCCATCTCCTGCACGCGGTCGAGCAACTCCACCACCAGTGTGTCCATCGACTGGAAGCCCTGCTTCATGCGTGAGCCTTCTTCACCGATGTTGAAGATTTTTTGCTCTGCCTCGTCCAGGATACGGTCAATCGCTTTACCCTGAGGATTGAAGGCGTTGGTTGCGATCTCATCGCTGGCGGACACCAGTTTGCGCAGGATCGAGCGCTCGCGCACGATCTCGGCATAGCGGCGGATGTTGCTGGCGCTGGGCACGTATTGCGCCAGAGAATTCAGGTAGCCAAGCCCACCCATTTCGTCGGCCTTGCCCTGGTTTTGCAACTGCTCGTTCACAGTGATGACATCGGCGGGTTTGGAAGCATTGACCAGCGCCCCAATGGCGGCATAAATCAGCTTGTGTTCGTGCCGGTAAAAGTCGTTGTCAACCAGCAAATCCCCCACACGGTCCCAGGCGCCGTTGTCCAGCAACAAGCCGCCCAGAACACTGGACTCGGCTTCAATCGAATGCGGCGGCACGCGCAGTTTGGCCACCTGGCTGTCGTTGGAAAGGTTGGCGGGAAAGGTATTCAAGGAAGGAGCAAAAACGGCGGACATCGATTTAGGGCCTCAAAAGACCATGGTAATCGCAAAAAACCTGCAAGTCTGGGATAAGCATGTGGATAAGCTCTGTGTATCCAGTGATTTGCACTGTACAGGTCAAATCGTGTGCATCTCAAAGAAAAAGCCGCCAAGCACAAGGCCAGGCGGCTTTTCAGAGAGCAGCAAAAATCAGGCTGTTTCGCCGTAAACCGTCACGTTCACATCGACCACAACATCGGTGTGCAGCGCCACCGACACGGTGGAATCGCTCACCACCTTGATGGGGCCGTGGGGCATACGGATCTGTGACTTGACCAGTTTGTAGCCTTGCTTGTTCAACTCTTCGGCGATGTCGTGGTTGGTCACGGAACCAAACAAACGGCCATCCACACCGGCTTTTTGCGACAACTTGACCACCAGGCCAGACAATTTCTCGCCTTGGGCCTGGGCTTCGGCCAACTTGGCAGCAGCGGCCTTTTCCAATTCAACGCGACGAGCTTCAAACTCGGCCTTGTTGGCTTCGGTCGCACGGCGTGCACGACCTTGGGGGATCAAAAAGTTGCGAGCGTAGCCGTCTTTGACTTTGACGATATCGCCCAGATTACCCAGGTTCACAACCTTTTCGAGCAGAATGATTTGCATGGTTGGACTCCTTAGACTTTATGCTGGTCGGTGTAGGGCAACATGGCCAAGAAGCGTGCGCGCTTGATGGCGGTGTTGAGCTGACGCTGGAAAATGGCACGGGTGCCAGTCAGGCGCGCAGGGATGATTTTGCCGTTTTCGGCGATGAAGTCACGCAAGGTGTCCACATCTTTGTAGTCGATTTCTTCGACGCCAGTGACTGTGAAGCGGCAAAAACGCTTGCGCTTGAACAGCAGTGACTGGGTATTGCGCTTAGGGCGCTTGTCTTTGTTGAATTTTTTGAACGTGGCCATGGGGCCTCCTGAAATTAATCTTGATGAAACTCTTGAATGTGCAACACGACACTTTTGCCTTGTCGAGGGGTGGCCAAAAAGCCCTGAAACGTCCAGACACTGCCTACCGCTTGCTTGGCCAGTCTTTCGGCCAATGACCCGATGGCCAAGGCACGAAGTTTCAACTGGACTTTTCGCATTTGCCCGGCCTCTTGAACTTCAGAGGCATGCTCCAAGATCAAATCCAGAGCAGGCAAACCAGCGGGGGTGTATCGCAAAGCGGCATGCTCGGCAATACAGGCTTTCAATTCGGTACGGTTCACTCCTCAACAGGCACGTGTCAAGCGGCGAATTCGGCTTGTTGTGACTTGCGGGCTTCTTCGCGTTCGACCGTCTTCATCATGGAAGATGGACCGGCGTCGGCTTTTTTCTTCAGCACAGTCAGGTGACGCAGCACAGCATCGTTGAACTTGAAGGCGTGCTCGAGTTCGGCCATCACGGCTTGGTCGGCTTCAATGTTCACGCACAGGTAATGGGCTTTGCCCAGCTTGTTGATCTGGTACGCCAGTTGTCGGCGACCCCAGTCTTCGACACGATGAATGCTGCCACCGCCGGCAGTGATCATGCCTTTGTAGCGCTCCAGCATGGCCGGCACTTGTTCGGACTGATCGGGATGGATCAGCAAGATGATTTCGTAATGACGCATTGAGACTCCTTGAGGTTAACCCAAATGGTTGGAATAGCTGCCCCCAGCGTCTGTCGGGGTGCAGCAAGGCGAAGCCCATCATTATAGCCTGAACATCACAGTCCAGAATAGTTGTCGGGCGGGTTGGCTTGGGGAGCCTGTGAACGCAGGTTTGGGGCCATCAGGCGCGGCGGGATCAGCCAGGTGGCCAGTACCATGACCACAAAACCAACAGGGACCCCAAAAACGCCTGCGGATAAGGGCTGAATGCCCCACCACAAGCCGCCGTGAGCGTCCAACTCCCAAAAATGGCGGAAACCAGGGGCATTGACCACCATGTAAAAAATCGTCACCCCCAAACCCGACAGCATACCCAGCACCACCGCCGCACGGTGCACCCGCTGCCAGGCCATCCCAAGCACCATGCCTGGGAAAAAGGCGGAAGCAGCCAACGAAAAAGAGGCCGACACCAAGGCCAGGATTTCTGCGGGCTTGAAAGCCGCGACAACGGCTGCCAGCATGGCCACAGCCAGCAAAGCAAACTTGGACAGGATCACCCGTCCTTCCGAAGACTTTGGGCCATTGACCCCATTGGGCCGCATGTCGCGAACCAAGGCGTTGCTGATCGTCAACAGCAAACCATCGGCTGTCGACAAAGCGGCTGCAAGCCCACCGGCTGCCACCAAGCCAGACACCACAAACGGCATTCCGCCCAATTCGGGCGTGGCCAACATGATCATGTCTGCCCCGAGTTTGAGCTCACCCAGTTGCAAAATGCCGTCGCCATTGACGTCCGAAAACGACAGCAAGGCCGAATCCAACCTGGCCCACTGCGCCATCCAGCTGGGCAAGTCGGCAAAGCTGCTGCCCACCAAGGTATTGAGCACCTCGAACTTCACCAAAACAGCCAAAGCGGGCACGCTCAGGTAGATGAGGCCGATGAAAAACAAGGACCAGGCCACTGAACTGCGCGTTTCGGATACCGAAGGCGAGGTATAAAAGCGGGTCAACAAATGCGGCAATCCTGCCGTGCCAATCATCAGGCAAAACACCAGAGCCAAGAAATTCAGACGCGACTCGCTGAACAGTTTTTCCTGGACCAGCCCGCCATCGGGCTCCCCGATGAAGGCCTGGGCATGCGGCGGCATGCCGCCTAAAGGCCGAGCACGCTCCAGGTTGTCGTGTTTCGCACGGGTCCACAACTCGCGTGCAGCAGAGGCTTCGTGCGGCACAGCCAGCAGCTCACGGCGGACTTGGGCAATGATGGCGAAGTCAGCCCCCTGCTCTTTGAGCAAGCGGATTTTTTCCTCCAATTCCTGTCGCAAATCGACCATGGCCGCGTCCACATCTTGCAAGCGAGCAGCATAAAGTTTGGCCCGTTGAGCGTATTCGCGGCGCACTTCCAGCTCGGCAGGGTCGTCCATCAGGCGCTTTTCGATACTGGCAATGGCCGACAACTGCGCACCATAGACCCAAGGTGCCACAGGGTTGCCCAGTTGTTTGTAAGCCAGCCAAGACACCGGAATGAGAAAGGCCAACAACAGCATGATGTACTGCGCCACTTGGGTCCAGGTGATGGCCCGCATCCCCCCTAAAAAAGAGCACAGCAAAACACCACCCAAGCCCAACAAGATACCGATTTCAAATTGCACACCGGTCAATCGTGAAGCGATCAGGCCAATGCCATAGATCTGGGCGACCACATAGGTGAATGAACACAGCACAGAGGCCAGAGCAGCAATCACCCGTGGCCAGCGACCGCCATAGCGTTGGTCAAAGTAGTCGGGCAAGGTGTACAAGCGCATGGCACGCAATTGCGGGGCAATCAACAAGGCCACCAGACAAAAACCGCCGGTCCAGCCGATCACATAGGCCAGGCCTCCAGGCTGGTTGCCACTGCCGGAAAAACCTTGCAGATACAGCGCCCCCGCCAGGCTGATGAAAGAAGCCGCGCTCATCCAATCTGCAGCCGTGGCCATGCCGTTGTACATGGCCGGGATACGCCGACCGGCCACGTAATACTCTTCCTCGTTCGTGGTTCTTCCCGCGATTCCGATCAACGCGTAGATCATGACCGTGCTGAACAGAAAGATCGGGCCGATCAAGTTGCGCGACAGACCTGAGCGCTCAGCCCAGGCCATCACCCCGATCAAACTCAGAAGAAAAACCACATAAATCAGGACATTTCGGTGCAATCGCCAGCGGTAAGCAGAAGACATGGCAACGTTTTCGGATTGACTCATCACCTTGTCCTGATCTTGAAGGAGACCGCAGGCTCAGCGCCCCAGATTGGTCCAGGTTTCGATGACAGTGTCCGGGTTCAGCGAGATCGAGCTGATGCCTTGGTCCATCAACCAATGTGCAAAGTCCGGATGATCCGATGGGCCCTGACCGCAAATACCAATGTATTTGCCTTTGGACAAGCAGGCCTTGATGGCTTGAGAAATCAAGGCCGTCACGGCAGGATCACGCTCGTCAAAATCAGCGGCCAAAAGCGGCATGCCTGAGTCGCGGTCCAACCCCAAAGTCAGCTGAGTCAGATCGTTCGAACCAATCGAGAAACCATCAAAAAACTCAAGAAACTGCTCAGCGAGGATGGCGTTGCTCGGCACCTCACACATCATGATCAACTTGAGCTCGTTTTCGCCCCGGCGCAGACCTTGGCTGGTGAGCAGTTGGGTGACCTTTTCGGCTTGGCCCAAGGTGCGCACAAAGGGCACCATGATCTGCACATTGGTCAGGCCCATCTCGCCTCGCACTCGCTTGAGGGCTTCGCACTCCATGGCAAAAGCCTCGCCAAAGTCTGCGCTGATATAGCGCGCAGCACCCCGAAAACCCAGCATCGGATTTTCTTCTTCTGGCTCGTATCGGCTGCCGCCAATCAGCTTGCGGTATTCGTTGCTCTTGAAGTCCGACAGTCGCACGATGACCGGTTTGGGCCAGAAGGCAGCGGCGATACTGGCCACGCCTTCGGCGACCTTGTCAACGTAAAAAGCGCGGGGGGAGGCGTGGCCACGGGCCACCGACTCCACGGCTTTTTTCAGGTCAGCGTCGATGGCGGGATAGTCCAGGATGGCCTTGGGGTGCACGCCGATGTTGTTGTTGATGATGAACTCCAGACGGGCCAGACCGACACCGGCGTTGGGCAACTGGGCGAAGTCAAAGGCCAGTTGGGGGTTGCCCACGTTCATCATGATTTTGGTTTTGATTTCAGGTAGCACGCCGCGCTGGATCTCGCTGATTTCGGTTTCGAGCAACCCATCGTAAATGTGCCCGGTATCGCCCTCGGCGCAGCTGACGGTGACCAGGCTGCCTTCGGTCAATTGTTCGGTGGCATTGCCACAACCGACCACCGCAGGAATGCCCAGTTCGCGTGCAATGATGGCAGCGTGACAAGTGCGTCCGCCTCGGTTGGTCACAATGGCGCTGGCGCGCTTCATCACCGGTTCCCAGTTGGGGTCGGTCATGTCAGTCACCAACACATCGCCCGGCTGAACTTGGTCCATCTCACTGATGTGGTGAACCAGGCGTACCGGACCGGTGCCAATTTTTTGGCCAATCGCCCTGCCCTCGGCCAGGATAGCGCTTTTGCCTTTGAGCTTGTAACGCAACTCGGGCGTGCCCTTGGCTTGGCTTTTCACGGTTTCAGGGCGGGCCTGCAAGATGTAAAGCAAACCATCGGTGCCGTCTTTGCCCCACTCAATGTCCATGGGGCGACCGTAATGCTGCTCGATGACCACCGCATAGCGGGCCAATTGCTCAACCTCGTCATCGGTCAGGCTATAACGGTTGCGCAACTCGGTAGGAACGTCGGTGGTTTTGACCAGCTTGCCCGAAGCCGCTTTTTCTTGCGCGCTGGCGAACACCATCTCAATGAGCTTGGAGCCCAAGTTGCGACGGATTACGCTGCGCTTGCCGGTTGCCAGCATCGGCTTGTGGACATAGAACTCGTCGGGATTCACTGCACCCTGCACCACCGTCTCGCCCAAACCGTAGCTCGAGGTGATGAACACTACGTCTTCGAAGCCCGACTCGGTGTCGATGGTGAACATGACGCCCGCCGCACCCAAATCAGAGCGCACCATGCGCTGCACGCCGGCTGACAAGGCCACATCGGCGTGGGCAAAGCCCTTGTGCACGCGGTAGCTGATGGCGCGGTCGTTGTACAAAGAGGCGAACACCTCTTTCATTTTATGAAGGACATCGTCGATGCCGACCACGTTCAAAAAGGTTTCTTGCTGACCGGCAAACGAGGCATCGGGTAAATCTTCGGCTGTTGCCGAAGAACGCACCGCAAACGACGCCTCAGGGTTGCTGCCCTGCAGGCGCACAAATTCTGCGCGAATGGCTTTTTCCAAATCCGCTGGAAAAGGCTGGGCTTCGACCATGGCGCGGATTTCGGCACCTGCTGCGGCCAAGGCGCGCACATCCTCGGTGTCCAGGGCATCTAGTCGGGCATTGATACGCTCGGTCAGGCCCCCAAACGCCAAAAACTGGCGAAAGGCGTGAGCGGTGGTGGCAAAGCCCGTGGGGACGCGCACACCTGAAGGAAGTTGGGAAATCATCTCCCCCAAGCTGGCGTTTTTGCCCCCGACCGACTCGACGTCGGTCATGCGCAACAACTCAAAGGGAACGACCAAAGCGGTCTCGCTGAAAAGATCAGACATGCAAAGCTCCAAAGTTAAAACCCGGCTCCATGGTGCAGGTCAGGGTTGTGTTGTTCTTTGAATAGAACCCTGAGCGGACAGCGGTGGATAATTGACTGATTTTAGGGGTCATGTTGACCCTAGCAATTGAAATAAATGACGAGCATGCCAAAACGCACTGTATTTTTTGTATCTGACGGCACAGGCATCACCGCCGAAACTTTTGGCAACGCCATCCTCGCCCAATTCGACATGAAGTCTCGCCATGTTCGATTGCCATTCACAGACACCATCGACAAAGCACACCAAGCGGTCCGGCAGATCAACCACACCGCCGATACAGAAGGAACCAAACCCATTGTGTTCACCACCTTGGTGAACATGGATGTCCTCAAAGTGCTTCAAGAGCATTGCCAAGGCATGTTGCTCGATATGTTCGGTACATTTGTAAATCCACTGGAAGCCGAGCTTGGCATCAAGTCGCACCACCGAGTGGGCCGTTTTTCAGACGTAAGCAAAAGCAAGGAATACCACGACCGTATTGAAGCCATCAATTTTTCGCTGGCACACGACGATGGTCAATCGAATCGCGATCTGGAGTCAGCGGATGTCATATTGGTAGGCGTCAGCCGCAGCGGCAAAACGCCTACCAGCCTTTACTTGGCCATGCAGCATGGTTTGAAAGCGGCCAATTACCCCTTGATCCCGGAAGACTTTGAGCGCAAACAGCTGCCGCCTGCGCTGATGCCACATCGATCGAAAATCTTTGGCCTGAGCATCCAACCGGAGCGTCTGTCGGAAATCCGCACGGAGCGCCGCCCCAACTCGCGTTACGCCAGCCTTGAAAACTGCCGCAAGGAAGTCTCTGAGGGTGAAGCCATGATGCGCAGATCAGGCATCCGTTGGATGTCAACCACGACAAAGTCCATCGAAGAAACCGCCACCACGATCTTGCAAGAGATCAAGCCGG
>CAJBLW010000335.1 GCA_903953985.1 uncultured Burkholderiales bacterium | reverse complement strand
CTTCCAGGCGCCGGCCAGGGCCACGGCTTCGTGGCTGATGCCTTCCATCAGGCAACCATCACCCAGGAACACGTAAGTGTGGTGGTTGACGATCTTGTGGCCTTCTTGGTTGAACTCGGCGGCCAGCATTTTCTCGGCCAGGGCCATGCCCACGGCGTTGGTGATGCCTTGGCCCAGGGGGCCGGTGGTGGTTTCCACACCGGGGGTCACGCCCACTTCGGGGTGACCAGCGGTTTTGCTGTGCAGGGTGCGGAAGTTCTTGAGTTCTTCGATCGGCAGTTTGTAGCCCGTCAGGTGCAGCACCGAATAGATCAGCATGGAGCCGTGGCCGTTGGACAGCACAAAGCGGTCGCGGTTGGCCCAGTGTGGGTTTTTGGGGTTGTGTTGCAAATGATCGCCCCACAACGCCACGGCCATATCAGCCATGCCCATGGGGGCGCCGGGATGACCCGAGTTGGCTTGTTGAACAGCGTCCATTGCGAGGGCGCGGATGGCGTTTGCCATTTGTTGTTGATTGGCCATGGGGGCAGCTCCGGGGAAGTATTCTGGAAAACCCGTGATTTTAGCGGTTGTCAGGCACGCGCCCACCGCCCAAGCATGCATGCCGTTGCCAACCAACCCTGGTGGCAGACACACCAGAGACCTCCCGTACAGCCTACCCTTCAGAGCTCTGAGGCAGCAGCGCTCAGCCCTGGGCCACCGACAAAGCCAGCACCAGATCGGCCCAAGCCTTGGCCTTGTCGGCCGGGTTGCGCAGCAAGCTCGACGGTGGGTAAGTCACCACCACCGGCACACCCTGAAAGTCGTGCAAACGACCCCGCAGTTTGCCCATGGGCTCGGTGCTGCCCAACAGGCTTTGGATGGCAAAACGGCCCATGGCCAAAATGACACGGGGCTGAGCCAGCGCGATCTGACGCGACAAATAGCCCGCGCAAGTGGCCAGCTCGACCGTCTCGGGGTTGCGCCCGTTCAGGGGGCGGCATTTGACGGCGTGGGTCAGACAGGCCTCGGGCGCATCCGCGCTTGCAGTGGCATTGGCATTGCCGGGCGATCCCTGGCGGCGCACGCCCACGGCCTTGAGCATGTTGTCCAGCAGCACGCCTTCCGGCCCGGTGAAGGGCTGGCCCTGCTGATCGTCTGTTTCTGAAGGCAAATCGCCCACCACCATCCAGCGGGCGGTGCCCTGGCCCGAGCCCAGGATCGGCGTTTGGCGTGCAGCGCACAGGGCGCACGACTGGCAAGCTTTCACCGTCGTGTGCAGCTCGGCCCAGCCCATGCTGGACAAGCCTTCAGGCATGGGTGCAAAAACTTGTCCCTGCGCCTGAACTGGGGCGGTCACTGGGGCCACAGGTTCACGCTTTACGGAGCGGGTGACTGGCACAGCGGGTGGTGCGGGACGCACTGAACTTGCAGACCCTGCAGCGCCGGACACGGCAGGTGCTGGCGTCGTTACCGATGCGGAAGCGGCCACGGCAGGTGCATCGCCCGCCACAGCGATTGGCGCGGCATCGCTGCGCTGCGGCCACCACACGCGCACGCCCATCTCGGCCAGCATGGCGCGTTGGCGGTCGTCCAGGTCAAATCGGGTGGGGTCGCTCATGTTGGGGCTCACAGTTTCAAACTCATCACCACCGCGTGCTCTCGCTGCAGGCGGCCTGCGGGATAGTAATCCTTGCGGATGCTGACCTGCTTGAAGCCGTAGCGCGCATAGACCTGCAGCGCACGCTGGTTGCTTTGGCGCACCTCCAGCCACAACCATTGCGCGCCTGTATGGCGCGACATGAGCGACAGAGCGTCCAGCATCATGTGGCCCCAACCCTGGCCTTGGTGCGCCGGGGCGACGGTGATGTTGAGCAAGTGCATTTCCTCGACGCCGTGCATGGCCAAAAAGTATCCCAGCAAATCGCCATCCAGCCACAGGCATTGGGCCTCAAACAGGGGGTTGAGCGAGTCGCGAAAATTGCCCCGCGTCCAGGGGTGGCTGTAGGCGCTTTGCTCGATGGCGATCACCGCGTCCAGATCGTCCTGCCTCATGGCGGCGAGCGTGACGCGGTTGCGCGTGGCCTCCGTGGGCTGGGTGATGGCCTGCGCTGGCGCGGGCTTCATGGGCAGACTCATGGCTGCGCTGCGGCCTTGGCCAGGGCAGACTGGGCCTGCAGGGCTTGTGCTTTCATCGCCTCACGCTCGGCAGTGGTGTTGGCCACTTTGTCACGGATGTACAGCGGCATCGCCTGCTCAGCCGGCACGGCCAAGCCCTGCGCCCACAAGGCGGGGGCCAAGCGCAGCAAAGCAGCGGCGGTGGGCAGGGCCTCGCAGCGCAAGCCACCGGGTGCCACGCAGGGCAGCCGGTCGCCATACGCGGCAAAGGCGTTTCCCGCCTGCAGCACCGTACGGTCATCGGGCAGGTGCAATTTTTCGGGGGCACCCACTTGCAAGGGTGAGGCCTCTTGCCAACGCCCAAGACTTGCCCCCGGCACGGGCTCCCAGTGATAAGCGGCGCTGTATACCTCGTCCATGCGGGCGTCGAGCAGCGCCAGCACGGTGAGCGCGGCATCGGGCGCGACAGCCCCCGCTTGCACTTGCGCCCAGCGGGCCTCTTCGGCCACGGCCAGTAAAGTGTCGACGGGCAACACGGGCACATTGGCCCCAAAGGCCAGGCCTTGCGCCACGGCGCAAGCGGTGCGCAAGCCGGTAAACGAGCCCGGCCCCCGACCAAACACAATCGCATCCAACGAGGCCAGCGGCATCTCAGCTTCGGCCAGCAGGGTCAGCACCGCCGGGATCAAACCGCTCGAAGCCTGCGCACCACCGGGCAAGGTTTGACTCCAGACCTGCTCGCCACGGGCGATGGCCAAAGACAGCACATCGGTGCTGGTGTCAAAGGCCAGCCAACGGCGCTCGGGGCTGGCACTCATGGCTGGGCTCCAGTTGAGGACGAGTTGGGAACGATCGCAGGTTTTTTGGCCTGCCGCACGTCAAACAAAATGCCACTGGTCACCAGCGCCAGCCCGGCCAGCAAATTCCAGTGCATGGGCTCGCCCAGAAACCACACCGCCCCCAGCGCCGACAAACCCGGCACCAGGGCCGTGATCATGGTCGAGCGCACCGGGCCGTAATGGCGCACCATCTGCGTGAAGGTGATGCCCGAAATCACCACCGAGCCGACGCCCTGGAACACCGCCTGAAACAGGATTTCGGACCACGGGGCTTGGTGCAGGTGCGTGGGCAGGATCGACAAGCCCACCAGCAAAGCAAACAAGGGCACAAAGCAGACGAAGGCAAACGCGGTGATGGCCATGGTGGCGCGCACTGCGTCAAAACCATGGCTGCGCACCAGCACGCTGTAGCTGGACCAGCACAGGGCTGCCGCAATGAACAGCAAGTCGCCCTTCCAGACCTCGCCACCGTCAAAGGCCATGAGCAAGCTCGCACCGCCCACCAGCACATCGCCCAGAACGATGAAGCCCAGCCCCACGGCACGGGCGGTGGCCACTTTTTCGCGCAAAAAAAGCCAGGCCAGCAAGGTGGTCCACAAGGGCAGGCTGCCGGGCATGAGCACCGAGGCGTGTGTTGCAGGTGCATACACAAAACCGGTGTAGGCCAGGGTGGCGTACAAAAAGCCGCCCAGCAGGCCGGTTTGCACCGTCTGCCTCAAAGGCAGGGGCGACAGGCCCCACAAAGAGCCGACTTTTTCACCGGCCTGGCGTGACGGACGCATCAGCCACCAAGCCCAGGGCAACAAGACAGCGCTGGCCCCCAGAATGCGGGCCAGCACGATGTCCATAGGCAGCAATCCCCGAGACGCCGAGGCTCGCGCAATGACAATGAAACCGGTCCAGATGAGCACCGTGATGACCGCCGAAGCCAGGCCCACGGTTTTTGAAGAAAATCGCATGGTCCGAATCATACGGGGCCGCTGAACAGGCACGACCTGTGCCGCCTTTTGACGACCCCGGAAACCTGCGCGTACCTCATGGTCCCCGTTAGACTCACCCGATGACCCGCCCCCGCGCCGTGCACCCATTTTTGCTCACCCTGGCTCACGCCGCTTGTGCAGCCTTGGCGCTGAGTTTCGCCCTGGCATGGCCTGCGCATGCGCAAGGTACCGCTCAATCCGCGCTGCCCCGGCCTGTTCTGCAGACCCTGCAGCAAGCCCAAATTCCCCCTTCGGGCCTGAGCGTGCTCATCGCCCCGCTGCCGGATGGTCCTGCGCCCAGCAGCGCCTTGCCGCGCCACTTGTCGCACCACGCCCAAGTCAGCGTCAACCCGGCCTCGGTCATGAAGCTGTTCACCACCTACGCCGGCTTGAGCCTGTTGGGGCCCGACCACGTCTGGCGCAACCGGGTGTACACCGACGGCCCGGTGCGCGATGGCGTGCTGCAGGGCAACCTGGTCGTGCGTGGCAGCGGCGACCCCAAGTTGGTGGTCGAGCGGCTGCAAGAGCTGCTGGCGCAGGTGCGCTCAGCGGGCGTGCGCGAGGTGCGTGGCGACATCGTGCTCGACCGCAGCGTGTTCGACGTGCGCGAACGCAGCGAACCCTTTGACGACGAACCGCTGCGGCCCTATACCGTGGGGCCGGACGGGTTGCTGCTGAACTTCAAGGCGGTGGTCTACAAATTCACGCCCGATGCCGCCAGCGGCCAGGTGCAGGTGCGCTTTGAGCCACCACTGGCCGGCTTTTCTGCCCCCACACAACTGCCGCTGAGCCAGGCGCCTTGCAGCGACTGGCGTCGCCAACTGCAGGCCGACTTCAGCCAGCCCCAGCAAGTGCGCTTTGCAGGCCGCTACCCGGTCAGCTGCGGCGAGCGCGAATGGCCCGTGGCCTACCCCGAGCCCGAAGCCTATGCGCCGCGTGTCATGCTGGCCCTGTGGCAAGGTGCGGGCGGGCAGCTTTCGGGGCAGGTGCGCTACGGCGCAGGCCGGGCATCGGCCAAGCTGCTGCTGGAAGCGCCCTCCTTGCCTTTGTCCGAGATCATCAAAGACATCAACAAATTCTCGAACAACGTGATGGCGCAGCAGCTGTTCCTGACGCTGTCGAGCGAGCTGGGCGCACCCGGGCGCTTTGAAGCCTCGCGCCTTCGCCTGTCGCAATGGTGGCGCAAGGGCTTTCCGGGACACGACGAGCCGGTGCTGGACAACGGCTCAGGTCTGTCGCGCACCGAACGCAGCACCGCGCAAGCCCTCACGGCCTTGCTGCAGGCCGCACACGCCAGCCCGCACGCCCGGCACTTTGTTGACTCGCTGGCCATTGCCGGGGTGGACGGCACTGCCGCCCGCATCAAAGACCGCAGCCCGCAGTCGCCCGTGATCGGCAACGCCTGGCTGAAAACCGGCTCTTTGCGGGATGTGGCCTCGGTCGCCGGTTATGTGCAGGGCCAAAGCGGCCAACGCTACACCTTGGTGGCGGTGCTGCACCACCCCAACGCCCATCAGGCACGCGCCGCGCTGGACCAACTGCTGGAATGGACCGTGCGCGACACCGCCTCACCCCCCAAAGCACAACAATCGGATCGCATCAACCATGGATCGCTTCGTTCATCGCGATGACCGCTGTTTTGTCACTGCGACGCCAGCGTCACAATCCATGAGCGCCCAAAGCCCCTTCCTCAAATAACACCATGAACCTCATCGACTGGGTCGGCTCTGTGGCCGCCATCCTGACCACCGCCAGCTTCATCCCACAAGCTTGGCAAACCTTTCGCACCCGAGACGTGAGCGGCATCTCACTGGGCATGTACAGCCTGTTTACTGCTGGGGTGGCCCTGTGGCTGGTTTATGGCGTCTTGATGGAGGCTTGGCCCATCATCATCGCCAACATCATCACCACCAGCCTGGCGTTGATGATTTTGGTGATGAAGCTGCGGTATCGCTGAATTTTTACTTTCGGCAGAAATGTGTGACGAATGAGTGAATACCCTTAGCCCAGCCGGAGCCTTCGCTTGTAAGATGAAAAAAGTACAGGCGTTCTTTTTTATCTTGGAGACGACAAATGCAGCAAAAAAGCAAATGGGGACTGACGACAGGCTTGATCGCTTTGCTAATACTCGGTCTAACCGGGTGCGGTGGTCAAAATGAGGCTCGTCAAACACCCAAGGTGTCCTACGCCTCGGTCGTTTCATTTGGTGACAGTCTGAGCGATCCCGGCGCTTACCAAGTCGGCCCTGTCGCACAGTTGGGAGGGGGACTTTTCACAGTCAATGGCATCGCAGGCAAAGCAGGCTCT
>CAJBLW010000334.1 GCA_903953985.1 uncultured Burkholderiales bacterium | reverse complement strand
CCCTGGAGGTGCTGCAACATCGAGGGCCGGTTCATGCGCTCGCGGCAATGCTGCAGGATCTCGCTGCGGGCGTCATGCTCGGGCAACACGATACCCAGGGCATCAACCACCAGCAAAATTTCATGTATCACGTGCTCCATCAGCGCCTGCGCCGGTGGGGTTTGCATGATCTGCGCTGGCCTCAATCCGGTCAGGGCGCTGATGGGGTTGATGGCGCAGTTGTGCACAAACTTGCTCCAGATCGCCGCCTCCACCTTGTCGGTGAGTTCCACCGCCATACCCTGGGCGCGAAACCTTTCTGCCATGGCCTCCAGCCTTGGAGACATGGTGCCCGTAGCCTCTCCCATGGTGGTCA
The DNA here is from genome assembly GCA_903953985.1 of uncultured Burkholderiales bacterium. Classification (GTDB taxonomy): domain Bacteria; phylum Pseudomonadota; class Gammaproteobacteria; order Burkholderiales; family Burkholderiaceae_C; genus Limnohabitans_A. Next base: position 18,608 of record CAJBLW010000334.1, on the reverse strand, counting down.
GTCCCAGGTGGGTGTGCCAGGAGCGTGCGGGCCCCTCCCCCGAGCCACTGTTGTAAGTAATGCCCGCCATCACCCGCTGCGGACCCAGCGCGTCAACCAGGGCCTCCAGGTTGCCAATGCCATTTTGCAGCGACAGGGCAAAACCGTCCGGCTTGAGGCAGCCCTTGGCAATCGCTGCGGCAGCCGACGTGGCCGCCGCATCCACCAGCACCAAGGCCATGTCGGCCAGGCCAAGTTGCGCTGGGTCGGTGGTGGCGCGAACCGGCACGGTCTGCTCACCCAACACGCCGCGCACCAAGATGCCGTGCTGCTGCAGGGCCGCCACCACATCGGCACTGCGGTCTAGACACACCAGTTCGGCACCACCACGCGCCAATGCCGCACCAAAAATACAACCCATGGCGCCAGTGCCAATCAGGGCAACTTTCATGGCTTGGATGCCGCCGGTGCTGTATCCACCGCTAGAAAAGACGGCAGCCTGGCGCCCTCACGCACCGCCGTATCGGCCCGGGCCTCTGCCGCCCGGATCTGAGGCAACCGGGCCAACACCTGAGCAATGCGTGCCTGCGGCACCACTACCACGCCGTCCAAATCAGCCACCACAATGTCGCCCGAGGCCACCGGGTGCCCGGCCAGTGCAATGGCAAAACCAATGGTACCGGGCCGGTGGCGCTGGGGCGAGTTAGGCGTGACGCCGACCGCCCAAGCCGGCAGACCCACGGTACGCAAGCCCACCAGATCTCGCACACAGCCGTCGGTCACAAAACCCACGGCACCGCAGTTTTTAGCCATACCCAACACCAGGTCTCCGGTGATGGCGCAGCCGGTAAAGCCGCCCGTGGTGGCCATCAGTACGTCACCGGGCTGCACGTCTTGCAAGGCATGCACCAATGCCAAGTTGTCGCCCGGCCCAGCGTCCACCGTCAAGGCCACACCGCAAAACGCGTATTGCTCTTCGATCGCGGGCCGCAGCCGATAGTACAGCGCGCCGCTGCCGCCCAAAGCGTCCACGATAAACCCGGTGGGTGTGCCGCGCAAGGCTTCTACTTGGTCGGGCGTGGGGCGGGTGAAGGTTTGGCGCTGAATCAGTGGGGGGACGTCAATCATGTCGAGCCTTTTCAAGGTGGTTATTTGGCGGGGCTTCAGCACTCTGCGGCTGTGGACATCGTCCCCTGTCGGCATTGTGATCGACGCAGGATCAACTTGCAAACGCCAGTCGAGGCAGCGCTGCGACGTGTTTGGGTGCGGCAAAAAGGATCGGAAATCTAACCGCATGTGCACGATGATGGCCCAAATTTTGGGCATTACAGGCCCACCAACCGGCGTTAAGTAAGCGTTTATTCAGTGCCTTTGCCCGAGATGTGTCGACTCTCCCGTTCTTGGACAATGGCAGGCGCAGCCTGACGCCAAGCGACGGCCATTTCGCTGTTTTCCACTCACCCACTGATGCGCTGATCACACCCTGGGCCGTTTCTTGGTCTCAGCAAATCAACGCTCAGGCGATCACACCCCTCGCGTTCTCCACGTCCTCTTCAATCTGGTTGAAGTTCAGGGTCTTGTAGAACGCTGCGTTGCCCTTGTTCACAGAGCCCATGTGAGCATTGCCGGTGTGTATCTGAATGAAGGTTGCGTCAATAATCTTTAAAACAGCTAGCCCTGAATATTCACTCGCAAATTTTTTGCGACTCACAGCTCTCGTGGTGCAAGCCCAGTGCTTTGGCGCACCCGAAGGTGGGTGGGCAGCCTGATCGTCGGGGCGGGGGCTTCACGGCGCAAGACAGCAAGCATGACGCGAGCCACTTCCTGGGCGTGCAGATCAACAGGGGTGTCGACGGATGTGATAGCGGGTTCGAAAGCGCGTGCCAAGCCTGAGTCGTTGTAGCCTGTCACCGATACATCCGCTGGCACCTGCAAGCCACAAGCTTGACAGGCCAAAATGACACCCGCAGCAATGAGGTCGTTGCTGCAAATCACGGCGGTGGCTTGGACGCCACGTGCCTGCAGGGTTTGATAGGCCAGCCGCCCGGCTTCGGCATCCAGTCCGCCGTCTTCGACGATGGCGTCATTGGCAATGGCCAGACCATGCTTGGCCAGCGTTTCGCGAATGGCGTTCAGGCGACCGCGAAAGCGGTCACCCAAGGCCACAAACGGCATGACCATGGCGAATTGGCGGTGCCCCAAAGCCACCAAGTGCTCGACCACATCGGCCATGGCTGCGCTGTGGTCAAAAGCCACAGAGGCTTCGTTGGGCAAGGCGGCCCAGCAACGGATATACGGTACACCACGCTGCGCCAGCAGGGGTGCGCTCTCATCGTTCAAGGGGCGTCCGAACAAGATGACCCCATCAACGCCCTGCGACATCATGGCTCGAACCCCTTCCAGTTCGATTTGCGGGTCGTGGTTGGAAGAACTCAGCAGCAAGGTATAGCCCTCGCGGGCCAGCAAACTTTGCAACAGCTCCAGCGTGCCCGAGTAGTACGCATAGCGCAGTGAAGGCATGACGATCCCCACCACCATGGAGCGACGACTGCGCAATGAGCGCGCCAGCCCATAAGGCTGATAACCCAATTGCTTGGCGGCACGTTGGACCCGCTCCAGTGTGGGCGCGCCCAAAAGACCGGGGTTGTTGAAGGCGCGCGACACCGTGGCGGGTGAGACCTCGGCAAGTCGGGCCACATCGGACACCGAAACGGGCGCTGCAGGCTTGGCGGGGACCTTGGTCATGAAAGATTCCAAAATGAAATCGTTTCATTTTAATTTAAATGCATTTTTTCTATAAATTTAATTGACTTAAATTTTTTGTTGTTTAGAGTTATGAAATCAATTTCAAGAAAGTAGACACCATGCTTAAAAAACTGTGGTCACGGCGTCAGGCCCTGGTGGTCGGCGCAGGATCTATGGCCAGTTACTGGGGGGCCCATGCGAGCGACGTTTGGCCCAGCAAGCAACTGACGATTGTTTCGCCTTACCCCCCAGGCGGCATCACAGATTTGCTGTGTCGTATCGTGGCTGACGAGTTGTCCAGGGCGCTCGGGCAAGCTGTGGTGGTCGAAAACCGCACGGGGGCCAGCGGAGCCATTGCGCACACATTTGTAGCCAAAGCGCCCGCAGATGGCTACACCTTGATCATGGGGGGCAGCGCGCCTACGGCCGCCACGCCTGCACTCAACAAAAATGTGTCTTATGGCCCCAAGGATTTCGAACCAATCGGCTATGTGGCCGAGTTGCCCATCGTGCTGACAGGGCACGTGTCAATTCCGGGCACGACCGCCAACGATTTTCTCGCCTACGTCAAGGCCAACACTGGCAAACTCAATTGTGGGCACCATGGCAATGGCTCGAGCAATCAGTTTGCGTGTCTGTCCCTGGCCCGGCTGACTGGGACCAAAATCGCAGACATTCCCTACCGAGGGGCACCGCAGGTCAATACCGATTTGCTGTCCAACCGCATCCAGATTTACTTTGGCACGCTGCCCACCCAATTGCCCCTTGCCAAAGAGGGCAAGTTGAAGATTTTTGGCATCTCATCGCCAGCCCGAGCATCCACGGCACCAGACATTCCGACGCTGGACGAGCAAGGACTGACCGGCTTGAACTTCACATCCTGGAATGCGCTGTATGCGCCTGCAGGAACGCCCAAGTCGGTGATTCAACGCTTGTCTACAGAGTTGCTGAAGATTTTGGCCAACCCTGATGTGGTGCGGCGAATTGAAGGAACAGGTTGCATCACGCGGCCAGGCAGTCCCGAAGCCCTGGGCAAGTTGACCATGGCCGAATTTGAAACCTACAAAAGAATGTCGGCCGAGTCCGGTATTCGCATGGAGTGAATGAATGACATATTCAATCGTTGCCCGTTGCCCCAAAACCGGTGAATACGGCGTTGGCATCGCCACATATTCCCCCAATGTGGGTGTGCGTTGTCCTGTGGTGGTGCCCCAGCGCGGGGCGGCATCCCTACAGGCAGTGGCCAACCCTTATTTGTTGCCCATTGCGAAGCGGTTGATGGCGTCAGCGTTGTCGGCTGAAAAAATCGTCGACGAATTGCTGGCTTCTGACCCTTATCCCCAAACACGTCAAATTGCGGTGGTGGATGTGTATGGGCGTGCCCACGCATTCACGGGGGAAAAAAACCCAGTCTGGGCAGGACACATCGTGGGAGACGGCTTTGCCGTTGCAGGCAATGTGCTGGCGGGCGAAGGCGTGGTCAAGGCCATGGCCAAGGCCTTTGAAGATGGGACCGATCAGGCACTGGCCGAAAGGCTGGTGCGCGCTGTGGAGGCCGGGCGCGATGCCGGGGGGCAGCCCGAAGGGCAAAACTCAGCGGCCCTGTTGGTTTATGGTGACCAGCCCTTTCCTGTCGTCGATCTGCGGGTGGATTTGCACGACGAACCTGAAGCCGAGTTGCGTCGCCTGTGGGACTGGTTCAGCCCGATGGTGCCTTACTACGTACAGCGTGCCATCAAGCCCGTGCCAAGGTGGTGGCAATGGCGCATGGACCACGTCCCTGGCTGGACAGCGCGCCATTTGAAAAAATAACCAGATTAGCGCAATGGACTGCCGCTTCAAGCCGGCGCTTCAGCCCCTCTCAAGCGGTCAATGAGAGCAAACGAATCGTCGGGAACGGTATTACCACGCCAGGCCACGTGCTGGTCGGGGCGCGAGATCACGAGCGCGCGGTTGTACACAGGCCCGGCATCTTCAGGCGAGATGTCTAGCACGGCCAGCGGCACCCCGCGCTGCTTTGCCGCCGCCAGCAACGCGTCGACGTTCACTGTGCGGTCCGTGCGCAGCAGCGTGAAGCCCGCCGACAGTGCGTCATAAAGCGAACGCCCGTCACCCAGCCAGAAGTGCGGCGTGCGGCAGCCCGGCACGATGGAAGGTGTGAAGCTCGCCATGCTGTAGGCCGGCGCGGCTTCGCCGTCATAGGCAATCACCGGCGAGTGGTCATAGAAGTAGCCGAAATTTAACCCCGCGCAACAGTACTGCTGGACGTTCAGGTCGTACAGCGCCTGCCCGGCCGTCTTGCGCGCCGCATCTCCCTGCGGGCCCCGCGCCTCAATGGCAGGAGGCACACCCTCGCGTTCGCGCTGCAGGGCGATGGCATGGTTCATTGCGAAGTTGGACACCTGCTCGGTGATGGGCTGGCGTTCGGCCTCGTAGGCGTCCAGCGCGGCGTCGGTGGCCCAGCCCTGGATGCGTGCGCCCAGCAGCCACGAGAGGTTCATCGCGTCGGCAATGCCGGCATTCATGCCGTAGCCCGCCATGGGGATCCACAGGTGCGAGGCATCGCCGCAGATGAAGATGCGCCGGTCGCGGAAGCGGTCGGCCACCAGGCGGCGGCCGATCCAGTCTTCTTTTGAGATGACTTCGTACTCGAATTTTTTGTCGACGCCGAGTATTTCGCGGATGGCCCAGTCACGGTCCACCGCCTCGAAGTCCATCTCACTGGCGTGCAGGTAGTTGTGCAGCAGCCAGGTTTCCCTGCCGTCGATCGCGTAGACGTTGCCGCAGCGCCGCGTGTTATAGGCAAAGGTGGCCCAGGCCGGCGCATGCTTGAGCAGGCCGAGCAGAGCGGGTGCGCGGAAGTACGTGGACTGCACGCGGCCGACCACGTCGGTGCCGTGCAACTGCGCGCCGATCTTCTTGCGCACCATGGAGCGGCCTCCGTCGCAGCCGATCAAATAGTCGCAACGAATGCGCAGCGTTCCGCCGTCATCCAGGTTGATGCCGTTGGCCCACGCGCCGTCAACGTCCTGCTCCATATCGTCGATGCGCGTGCGATTGAGGATGGTGAGGTTGGGCGAGGCCTTCGCATGGGCGAAGAGCAGGGGCTCCAGGTAGATCTGGTTGATGCGGTGCGGCGGCTCGGCCGTGGGCCAGCCCGTGTCCGGCCCGCCGGTGGCGGTGTAGCGGTCCTTGCGCGCGGGGATGGGGATGCGCGAGAGTTCTGCGCCAGTCACGCTGGTGCGATAGGCCACGTCGTTGGGGTAGTCAGGCGGCAGCCCAGCATCACGCACCTTCGCGGAGACGCCGAGACGGCGGAAGATTTCCATCGAGCGAGCAGAGACGTGGTTGCACTTAACGTTGGGCAGCTCCCCCTGGTGGCGGATCTCCGCAACCAGTACCTGCACGCCGCGTTGCGCCAGGTCCATGGCCAGAGTCAGGCCGACGGGGCCGGCGCCCACGATCAGCACCTGCGTTTGAATGGTGTTCATCAACAAAGTCTTTGTAAAAGGCAATCGGGTAGAGGCGTCAGTACGTCAGCGCGAGCCGATGCTCCGGGTCAGCTGCGTGGCGCAGGTCTTCAGCGCCCGGGCGACGCGGCCCTCAGGGCTGATGTCGAGTTTGTCGCTTTCACCCAGCGCGGTCATCGCGAGCAGGATCCGGCCGCAGCGATCAAACACCGGTGCGCTAATGGCGTTGACCGAGTCGGCCGAGCGGTCCGAGAAGTTGGAGACCGTGGTTAACGTGGCCAGCCCTGAAGCCCGGATGCCTGTAAGAGCCGTCTCCAGCGACTCGCTGTCGTGCACGGCCGACGGGCTCGTGGCGCCACCGGCCAAAGCCAGGTCCGCAGCGACGAATGCACTGGTCTCTGCCGCCGACAGCCAGGCCGCGAAGGCCAGCCCTGTCGCCGACCCGAGCATCGGAAGCACTGCACCCACGCGCAGGTTAAGGCTTACCGGCTGCTTGGACAACTCCCAGTGCACGACGGTGGGCCCATGGTTGCCCCACACCGCCAGGCCGATCGTCTCGTCAAGCTGCGCCGACAATTCCACGGCCGCGTGCGTGGCCAGGCGCACCGCCTGCAGGCGTGAGCGATTTGAAGACGCCTGGTCCGCCGACAGCATGCCAAAGTCATGCGGCTGCGCGATCAGGTATTTGCCGCTGCCGAAGGCCAATGGGCGGCGGCCAGTGCGCTCGATGCACTCCACCTCGCCGATGAAGATCATGTGGTCGCCTGCCGGGTAGCCCACGACGCGGCGGCACTCCAAGTAGGCCGAACAGCCTTCGATCAACGGCACGTCGCCTCGCCCGACGCGCACACGCGTCAGGCTGAACTTGTCCGCACCTGCCGTGGCGAATCGGTTGGACACGTCGATCTGGTCGTCCGCCAGGATGTTGACGGCAAAGCGTTCGGCGTCTCGGAACACCGGGTGGCTGTATGCGGTGAGTGCCTGGCTCCAGAGCACCAGCGGCGGGTCCAGCGAGACCGAGCTGAACGAATTGGCTGTCAGGCCGTGACTCAGGCCGGCCGTATCGATGGTGGTGATCACCGTCACGCCGGTGACGAAGGCGCCCAGCACCTGGCGCAGCTCGCGTGGGTCGATCTTTGGCAGGTTCATGGCGGTACCTTACTTCTGCGCCGGACGCCAGCGCTGGAAGTAGCCCTGCAGCCGCTCGGTGATCCAGCCGAGAAACATGCCGGCAAACGAGGTCAGCAGCACGCCCACCAACAGCGTGTCGGTGGCAAAGGTCTGGCCGGCGTAAGAAATCATGAAGCCGATGCCCTGGTTGCCAGCGGTCAGCTCGGCGATGATCACCGCGATCAGACCGTGCGCCACAGCCTGCCGCACGCCCGTCAGGATGAAGGGCACCGAATAAGGCATGGCCACGGTCAGGAAGATCTGCCGGTCGGTGGCGCAGAAGGCACGCGCGGCGCGCAGCAGGTCGGCGTCGATGTTGCGCACGCCGGCGATGGTGTTGATGAGGATCGGCATGGCTGCCGCCAGGAACACCAGGAAGATCGCCGAGCCGCTGCCGATGCCGAACCAGATGATGATCAGCGGGAACAGCGCGATGCGCGGCGTGGCATAAAAGGCATTGATCAGCGGGTTCAGAGCGAGGTTGAGCCGCCGATACCAGCCGATGGCGATGCCCAGCGGCACGCCGACGAGGATGGCCAGCACGAAGCCCGCCACGAAACTGCGGCCGCTGAAAAGAGCGTTGCGCTGAAGTTCGCCGGTTGACACCAGCTCGATGAACTTCGCCGCTATGGCCGAAGGGCCGCTGAAGAACAGCGGCGATATCCACTTCATGCTCCAGCACAGCTGCCACAGCGCCAGCACAGTGAGCATGCCGGCCACCGGCAAGATGGTTGCTTCATGGCGGCGGTAGAAGCTGATGGCGCGAGGGCGTGGAGCGATCACCGGCGCGTCATCAGGGGAGAAGGTTTGCGTCATGACATGTATCCAATCAATCCGTGCTGACCACGTTGATGCGCGCGGCTTCATTGTCGATCAGTCCAGCGATCTGGTCGCAGGTGGCCAGGAACGCCGGGGCACGCTTGAGGGCCAGCGAGCGCGGTCGCTCGAAGGGCACCTCAAACTCGCCCTTGATGCGGCCCGGCCGCGTGCCCATCACCACCACGCGATCGGCCAGGAACACTGCCTCGTCAATCTGGTGGGTGATGAAGAGCACGGTCTTACCAGCGCGCGACCAGATCTTCAGCAGCTCGGACTGCATCAGCTCCCGCGTCTGCGCGTCAAGCGCGGCGAATGGCTCGTCCAGCAGCAGCACCTCCGGGTCGGTGGCCAGCGCACGCGCCAGATTCACCCGTTGCTGCATGCCGCCGGACAACTCGGAAGGGTAGCTGCTTTCAAAGCCGCCCAGGCCCACCATCCTGACGAACTGCCCTGTGCGCTCGTCCATGGTCTTGCGGTCAAAGCGCCGCTGCATCTCCATCCCGTAGCGCACGTTACCGGCCACGGTGCGCCAGGGCAGCAGGCTGGCGTGCTGGAACACCATCGAGCGGCTGACACCCGGGCCATTGACGCGCACACCGCCCACACGCAGGCTGCCCTCGTCATAGGTCAGGAGGCCCGCAACGATGTTGAGCAGAGTCGTCTTGCCGCAACCGCTTGGGCCGCAGATGCAGACGAACTCGCCCTCGGCGATGTTGAGCGAGACATCCGCGAAGGCAACGAACTCGCGCTCCTCGCGCTCCATCCAGTAGCGGTAGGTCATGCGGTCGATCTCGACCTTGGGCGTCAGGTTCATTTGCCTTGCCTCATTCACTTGCGGTTTTCGATGGTGTTGAACAGGCGGCCCAGGCCTTCAACCTCGACCTCGGTGTTCGCATAGCCCGACAGGAAGGTGCCGATGTTGCCCTTGGGGTGCTTCGGGGTGCCCTTAGACGCCGTGCCGCAATGCACGCAATCGCCCGGTTCCATCGTAAACCACAGGTTCGCCTCGTGGAGCACACGCTCCACCGGAAAGAAGTAGTTGGCGGTGCTGTCCTCGCAGTACATGTCGCCGTCTACGTAGCCGCGAATCGTGAGCTTGTTCGGATCCTTCACCTCGTCCTTGGTGGTGAGCCAGGGGCCCATTGCGGCGAAGGTGTCAGCCGCCTTGGAGCGGGCGTGGTAGACGAAGTAGACGTAGTTGTCGTTGTCACCGAACCGCTCGCGCCAGGCGAAGTGGTGCGGGGCGGTGAACTTCGGGTCCATGTTCAGCGCGATGGAGTCCTCGCCGAACTTGATGCCGCTGGCGGTCACATCATTGGTCAACGTGTAGCCAAAGACGTAGTCCATGATTTTTTCCTGCGGCACGTCCTTGGCCAGCTTGCCGAACACGACGACAGGCTCGGGCTCCGGGATGGAGCGACCATGGCGCTCCAGCAGCACGATAGGTTTGTTGTGGCCGGTCAGGGCCGAGCGGCCCTTGGTGAAGAACATGGGCGACTTCATCGGGCGGAAGGCACGTTGGTTCAGCTCATTGTTGTTCACCGCGCAGCCCAGAATTTTGGAGGCGCGTGGGTTGGGCGCCAGCCAGTCGGCAGCGCTCACGTCAATGATGGGCGCCTTGCCCGCCCTTGCCGCCTCGATGGCATGGGCGGCCTTGTCCAGGCCCGCGTTTCCGGAAATGATGAGGTCTTCCATGTCGTGCACGTCAACGGCCACGGCCTGGTTGCCGTCCACGCGGGCGATGGTGACTTGCTTGCCGTTCAGGCGGATGGTTCCGAGTTTCATGAGGGTTCCTTTGAGAAGGTTTTGGGTGAATGGCGGTGTCGGGGGCGGGATCAGCCGCCGAGCTGGCGCGCCTTGTTGCGCTGCTTCTCCAGGACGCGGTCGATGCGGCTGGTGAGTTCCTGCTTGGGGTAGTCAAAAAAGTAGCTGCAGGTTTTGCGCACCGGGTCGCCCTGGTAGTAGCGCTCGTACAGCGCCTGGCGGCCCGAGAATGCAGAGAAGGACGCGTCGGCGGCCAGGCGCGTGAGCTGGATGCGCTCGTCGGCTTCCAGCGTGGCCGTGCCCATGTATTCCTTGACCAGTGGGCCGATCTCTCCACTCAGCTCGGCATACGAGGGCACGCCGATCAGGTTGCCCGCGCCGATGGTGCGCACGCAGTCGATCATGCCGGCGTAGCGCTCATAAAAGTGCAGCTGCGCGGCCTGCAGCGCCATCTTGCTGGGCGCTACGGTGCCAAAGCCGGTGGGCACGGCCAGCTGCTCGCTCTGCATCAGCAGCGCGCGCTGCGTCTCCACGTGGATGAGCAGCTCGGCCAGTTGGCTCTGCACGTTTGGGAACACGTCCACCTTGGTGGCTGCGGCCATCTTGCAGGCCAGGCCCGCCATGAACTCGGCCTTGGCCAGCGCGCGCGTCATGGTCTGGTGGGAGTAATTTTCGGCGAGGAAGGTCTGCTTGTAGACCGCATTGCACATGGACGGGTCGCGGAATATGAAGGTATTCTCCCAGGGCACAAAGACATTCTCGAAGACGATCACCGCGTCACCTTCGTCGTACTGCAGCGAGAGCGGGTGGTCCAGGAAGTGGCCGGGGTTCTGCGGCACCACCGATGGGCGACTGATGATGCGCACGCCGTCCGCGGCCACGGGCGTGACAAAGGCAAAGGCATAGTCGCCGGCCTTGTCGTCGTTGTTCACCACCACCGAGGGCATGACCACGATGTCGTTGGCGAACTGAGCCAGCGTGCCTACCAGGCGCATGCCGTTGACGTAGAAGCCGGCATCAGTTTCCTTGACGATCTTCAGCGCGATGTCCTTGGCCTGCTGGAACACCTGCCTGGAGCGGTCCACCGCCGGGTTGACCTGGATGTGCGTCATGGTGATGTCTTCACGGCACAGCCGGTTGTAGTAGGCCAACACGTTGCTGGACAACGCACGGCCGCTGGCCGAGTTGTCGAACACCGAGGCGGCCGAGGCCAGCGTGGCGATTCCCACGTTCATGAAGTCGGGAGTCCGCCCGAACAGCCCGCAAGTAGCGTCGGACCAGACCTTCATAGCCTGGCGTCGGCGGGCCAGGTCGGCAATGGTCCTGGGCTGCATGCAGGCGACGGGCATGCGCTCGCCATCGGGGCCATCCATGGTCAGCAGGTCACGGAATTCGGGGTCGTGCTGCATGTCGTAGAGCTCGCCCACGGTTTGCGCGGTGAGGCCCAGCCGCGGGTCGACCGTCACGTCCTTGACCTTGTGGCCCTCCAGATAGACATGGCGTCCGTCACGCAGAGATTCGATGTATTGCTTGCCGGTGCGCAGACCCATGATTCGGTTCCTGTCAAAGTTCAGTTGGTCGTTGTTTAACGTCTCATAATGTGAGACATTAGTTTCTTATAGTGTGACACCATGAAAGTTTTTTTACATTAGGGTTAACCCAGAATTTTGGTGAGTGATATGAGCAAAGCGGCGACAATTGATCCAATTCAAGAGACGGAGTTCTGACATGCAAGACAAGCTGGATACGGTGGTTGAGGATAAATCGGTGGCTAAACCGGTGCGCTCGGGGACCGTGCAAAGCGTTGAAGTCGCGCTGCAGATCCTGGAAGCGATCGCCGACGGTGACGGCGCTGCGCGAGTGAACAACCTGGCCCGCCAGCTCGACATGACCAAGGCCAAGGTGTCGCGGCACCTGCAGACGCTGCTGGCGCTCGGCCTCGTGGCCAAGGGGCCGCAGGAGGGCTACACCTTTGGCTGGAAGCTGCATCGCCTGGCGCGCGCCGCCACGCGCGACAACAGCATCGGCGAGCTGGCCACGCCGCACCTGAAGCGGCTGCGTGACGAACTGCAGCAGACCGTGATCCTGTCGGTGCCGGTGCCGCAAGGGGCGGTGGTGCTGCTGTGCATCAGCGCGCAGACCACGTCCATCACCGTGCGCGCGGCGACCTTCCTCAGCCTGCCGCATTCCCCGGCCGCGCGGCTGTCAGTGGCGCTGGCGCCTGCGGGCAAGGACGGCGCGCCCTTGCCCGAGGGGGCGCAACTGAAGCATTGGCCGAAGTTCGGCGCTGAATACGAGCTGGACACGGGCCACGGCATCGGCGGCGTGTCCGTTCCGGTGTTTGATGAGGGCAAGGCCCTGATCGGCGCAGTTTCGTTGGTCGCGCCCACGGGCTCGTTGCGGCCCCGGCCGTCGGTGAAGGTTGTGACGGCTATGACCCGCTGCGCGAAGGCAATCGAGGCGGAGCACCGGCGCGGCTCGCCAGCGGCGTGAGCCGGGCGTCGGTAATCACTCAATAAGATGTGGCCAGCTTGCGCTGCTCTTCAGCCTCAATCGTCGGCCCGAACACCTTGCGGAAGTAACCTTCCGCAATCAGCTTGCGCACAGCCGACATGTCGATCACCGTGGCCGGGTCGAAGGTCTTGAGATTGGACACGTCGTCCACCAGCCTCGTCATCGCCGAAGAGATCGCTGCCTTTTGCAGCAGCGGCACACGGTCCAGCACATCCTTGCTCTTGTAGATGTCATACAAGCGCGAGATATCGGCCGGGCCCTGCTGCGGGTCGGCGGCCTGGTAGGCCTGCACCGCCGTGGACTTGTCTTCATAGAAGCGTGCGATGGCCTCGGTGTGCGCCATGATCAATTTGGCGGGCACCGTGGGGTTGTCTTTGACCCAACTCTTCTTGAACACATAGCCGGTGCTGACGAAGATGTCCGCATGATTGAGCAGGACGTCCAGCGTCTTCAGCCCCGCTTCTTCCAGCTTGAAATAAGCGGGCGCCACGGTGAGCGCCGCGTCCAGCTGCCCCAGTTGCAACATGCGCGAGCGCGCAGTCGAGTCAGTGCCGGTGGGCACCCACTGCACGTCGCGCGCGTTCATGCCGTACTTCTGCAGCAGGTCCAGCGTGTAGACGTAGAGCGTGTCGCCCAGGCGGCCGATGCCCAGGCGCTTGCCCTTCAAGTCCTCGATCTTGTTGATGCCTTTATTGGCCATCAGCGCGAAGTTGCCCTTGCTCAGCGAACTGCCCATGATCACCATGGCCGGGTCGCGGGCGGAGGCTGTGAGCACCTGCTCGATGCTGTAGTTCACCATTTGCGCCTGGCCGCTCACCAGCATGGCGATGCCGGCGGGGTGGACACCGAATTCCAGTGTGACGTCCAGGCCGTGCTTGGCGTAGATGCCGGCGTGCTTGGCGATCCACATCGGCCAGGTGGCGCCGGAGCGCGTGGGGTAGGTAATGGTGATCTTGGTGGGCGCCTGCGCGTGGCTTGTGCCAAAGCCGAAGGCCGCCACGGCGGTGCAGGTGCCGCCCTTGAGCAGCGCGCGGCGGCCGATGGTGGCGCCGGGGATGAGGTGGGTGGTGGTCATGTCAACTCCTTGTGTTTGACCAGCTGGTTTCGCAGCAGGCCGATGCCTTCAACTTCAATGTCAACGACGTCTCCGTCGTCCAGAAACGTCAGGGATTCATAGCCGCAGCCATTGCCCACCGTGCCCATGGCGAGGACTTCGCCGGGGTACAGCGTCTCGGACTGCGAAAGGAAACTGATGCAGCGCGCAATGTCGTGCTGCATGCCGCCCGACACCGTCTCGCTGCGCGGCTTGCCGTTCACGCTGACGCGCATGGCCAGCGCATACGGGTCGGCGATCTCGTCGCGCGTGACGATGCAGGGGCCCATGGCGTTGCCGGTGTCAAAGTCCTTGCCCTTGGCCGGGCCCATGCGAAAGGAGGTCTCCTGGGCCTGAGCGTCGCGTGCGCTGAAGTCGTTGTAAATTGTGTAACCGAAGACGGCGTCCATGGCTTCTTCCACCGTGAGGTTCTTCACCTGCTTGCCGATGATGACGGCCAGCTCCATCTCATAGTCCATGCGCTGGGAGAAGTTAGGCCACTCGATGTCGGCGCCAGGCCCGACGACACTGAAGCGGTTGCACTTGTAGTAAAGCGGGCGCTCATACCAGACGGGAGGAATGCTGAACATGCCGCTGGCCTGATGCTTCGCCAGCGCTGCCACCGGGTCGAGCTCGTTCATCGAGCGCAGGCGCATGGAGGACTGGAGGGCTTGCCGCACATGCAGCTCGTAATTCGCAAAGTCTCGGATCTGCTCGGGCAAGGGCAGCGGAGCGAGCAGATGGAGGCCTCGCATGGTGAGTATGTCCCTGGCATCGGCAGCGGCCGCCAGGGCCCTGGCATCGACCAGCGCCGCGTCACCGCCACGGATGAGCGCGAGCATCGAGGCAAAGCTGTCCAGCGTCGCCTTGCCCCTGCGCTGCGCTGCATCGAGAAGATCGACGGCGTGCGTTGCGTTGAGTTGGGCGGCGAGACGATCGCCGCGCTCGCTTCGGTAGGTGATGAGCTTCATGGTTCAGTGCCGTGCTAATCTCAATAATGTCTCACAATACAAGACATTTGAATCGCATATCGTAACGGATGTATAGTCAATGCAAGCTAGGAATAACCCGAACTCCGTTTCCGCGAAAGAGGCAAGAATGGCAAACATCGTCCTGGGCATGGCCCTTTCCCACACGCCGCAGCTGCACACGCCGCCGGCGAAATGGCGTCTGCGCATCGCAGCTGATGAAAAAAATCCAGCCCATCATTTCCGCGGGAACATCTATACATGGCCGCAGCTGCTGGCCCTGCGCGAGCCCGAGGGCATCGAGCGCTGGCTTTCGGTGGAAGAGAAGACGGTGCGCATGGAGCGCGCCAATGCGGCAGTCACCCGGATGGCGTCGGTGTACCGTGAAGTGAAACCCGACGTGGCGGTGATCATCGGCAACGACCAGCATGAACTGTTCGTGGAAGACATCATGCCGGCCATGACCATCTACTGGGGCGCCGAGGTGCCCAACTGCCCGGCGCGCGAGGACCAGGCGGTGCGCATGCCCGCCGGCATCCACCTGGCCGAGGCGGGCCATGCGCCGCCTCGGACGCTCATCCACCCCGGCCATCCGCAGCTGGGCCTGCACCTCATCAAGAAAACAGTGGCCGACGGCTTTGACGTCGCGCACTCCCAGTGGATGCGCGAGGCGGACCAGAAGATCAGCTTCTCCACCGGCGCGCCACATGCCTTCGGCTTCATCTACCGCAACATCATGGACGACCTGGTCATCCCGCATGTGCCGGTCATCCTGAACACCTTCTACCCGCCCAACCAGCCTACCGCGCACCGCTGCTACGAGTTCGGCCGCGCGATCGGGCGCGCGCTGAAGGCTTGGGACAGCGATGCGCGCGTGGCCGTGTTTGGCTCCGGGGGCCTCAGCCACTTCGTGATCGACGAGCTGTTCGACATTGCCTTTCTGAATGCCATCGTCGCGGGAGATTCGGAGTACCTGACGGGCATCGACGAACGCCTGTTCCAGGCCGGTACGTCGGAGTGCAAGAATTGGATCACTACGGCCGGCGTGCTGGAGGGCGCGGGACTGAAGGCAGAGTTGCTCGAGCAGGTGGCCTGCTACCGCTCGGCCGGCGGCACGGGGACCGGCACGGGTTTTGTCTGCTGGCGCTAACGCAGTTAAAACGAATCCAATAGCACCCCTTTTTTCTTTAGCCGTTTCAAAAACCCTCACCTACTAGGGAATCTACCAGTCCCCAATGTGATTATTGTTTTATTCAAAGGTTGTAAAAATAATTCTTTTGTTAAACGCCCTTGTTCTATTTTCTTAGTTCTAAAGGAATTGAAATGTTGAAATTATCCATCGTGAGTCTTTTAGTCAGCTCAGTTGTGATGGCCAGTGGGTGCGCCATGCTCTCGCCTAAGGGTGAAAAAATAAGCGCAGAAATTCGCACCACGTCTTATGGTATTCCTCACATTCAGTCAGATTCAGAAATTGGGATTGGATATGGTTATGGCTACGTCCTTGCAAAAGACCACGGTTGCAACTTGAACGAAATGCTGATATCGGCCAGAGGTGAGCGATCGAAATACTTTGGAGCGAATGGAAAAACTGCCTCGGGCCAAGACAACTTAAGTTCTGACGTCTTTCACAAATGGATCGGCAGCGAAGAGAGAGTTGCTGCCTTTTGGAAAGCACAGCCCCAAGAAGTCAAACATGTTTTCGACGGTGCAGCCAAGGGCATTTCTCGCTATCTTCGTGATCACACACCAGAACAACGATCTCCGCAATGCGCCAAAGGACCTTGGTTGAACAGGGTCAGCGCGGACGATTTAGCCAGGCATCACCTAACAGGCGTTGTAGGTCTTAGCCTCAGTAGCAAAGACATTGCCACTGCAGTCGCGACAGCCCGACCTCCAAGCACGACAAGCAGTGCAGCAGAGTTGGACATGGACCAGCGCAAAATTGCAAGTACTTTGCCAGAGCTTCCAGAAGAACGTGCCAGCAACGCTGTAGCGTTTGGACGGGAACATACCCGCAATGGCACGGGTATGCTTTATGGCAATCCCCATCTGTTTTGGCAAGGGAGTACACGCTTGCACATCGTTCACTTGAAACTGCCAGGCAAGTACGATGTTTTGGGTTCTACGTTGCCGGGTTATGTTTTCCCCTTTGTAGGATTCAACCAAAATGTTGCTTGGACAGGCACCATTTCATCCATCCAACGATTCAATTATTTTGCACTCAAACTCAACCCGCAAGATCCGACTCAATATGAGCTAGACGGCAAATTTGAAAACATGAAACCTGTTCGGGTTAAAGTTGAATCATTGGCCGAAATTGGCGCATCTACTTCCTCTGAACACACAGTTTGGGAAACTCGTTATGGACCTGTATTGGCCATGCAAGGCCCCTTCGCTTGGACAAAGTCGCGAGCTTTCGCAATTCGCGATGTCAATATTGACAACTTCCGAGTTCTTCAGCAATACCGAGACATCAGCATGGTCAAGAGCACGGAAGACCTCAAGTCGTCCATGACTCGCATTCTGGGAAGTTATGTTTTGCAAGTGACCTCAGCCGATGATCAAGGGAAAACCTTGTTCAGCAACATCACGCCTGCTCCCAATTTAAGCGATACGCAACTAGAAGCATGCGTGGTGCCAGAGTTCAAACCCTTGATGGCTGCCATGGGAACTTATCCTAAAAAAGGCCCTGGCATTCCTGTGCTCGATGGTTCTAGAAGTTCTTGCAATTGGCAAGTCGCCCCTAACTCGCCATTTCCAGGTCTTGTGCCAGCTGCGAAAATGCCGCACTTGCAGCGAACTGATTTTGTTCATAACTCAAATGACAGTTCTTGGTACACCCAGCCAAAGCAGCCCTTGGTCGGATTTCCACAAGTTGTCAGCCGCTCTGATATTTCTCTGGGCTGGCGCGCAAGAATGAACCTGACTCAAATCAATGAACGCTTCACCGCCAAAGATGGCATGAACGCAGACGGCAAAGTAGACCCCGTGAGTTGGATCGAATTGGCCATGCGACACCGAGTTCTGACAGCCGAGCGTCATTTGGATGAAATTATTTCAGTTTGCTCACAAAACTCTGACCTCCAAAATGCCTGTGAGATTTTGAAAAATTGGGATCGCCGCGCAGAGCTGAACAGTTCTGGCTATTTGTTGTTTGAAAAAATTTGGCTGGGAATTGCAGCCCTTGGAGACAACGCATGGACCCCCTACGATTCAAAGGATCCATTGAGTACCAACATGCGTTTGCGCCTGTCTGACAATGCGGTACGCGATCAAATCACCAAAGTTTTTTCTGACATTTTGAAAACATTTGAACAGCAAAAAATGCCCTTGAATGCTCAATTAAAAGATTATCAATTTGTCATGCAAGGTACCCAACGCATTCCAATTTTTGGTGGCCCCGAAGGTACCGGAATTTACAATCGCTACGATGCCATCCCTTACACGGCTGCTGGCGCAAAGCCAGGTGAACGCAGAGCAATTGGGGGGGGTACGCACATTCAATCGGTGGAGTTTGGTCCTGAAGGCCCTAGAAATTGGAGTTTCTTAGCGCAATCTCAATCGGCCGATCCTCGATCCCCTCATGTCGACGACCTGACGCGACTGTTAGTCAAGAAAATTCCCGTGAGTTTCCCATACCGCGAAGATGAAATTTCTCGAGATCCGAATGTAAAAACTTTGAAAATTTCTGAATAATTTGAGGATAGAAAATCCAACCGCATGAGTGCAAGCATGGCACACGGTTGGAACATCGCAAGCCTGCATATTGGGGTCTGCTTGGGTGATTGCTCTGGGCCAGTTGCCCGAAATTTTTCCGTACGACCCGTTTTGGGCGGCGACAGGTGCAGCCGGCCTTGCAGCATTGGCCAAACCATTGTTGCCACCCCCACCAACTGATGCGCTGATCGACCTCAAATTCTGGTGCCGGTTGTGCCGCATCGTCCCAGTCCGGCCCCACATCGACAGCATCGTTCATCTGCACATCACACGCGCCCCACAGCGGCGGCCCGCGTGCAGTTGTGATGCGCGGCGGCGCTGTCCCAGCCCTATGTGGTCCAGCATGTGGCGGATGTCGGCGCTGTAGGT
>CAJBLW010000333.1 GCA_903953985.1 uncultured Burkholderiales bacterium | reverse complement strand
TGGCCCCGGTGTTCAACTTGTGGGTGCCCGAGCGCAGCGCCTTCCATTTGAGCGATTACGCGATCGCCCTGATCGGCAAGATCATGTGCTATGCCATCTGCGCGCTGGCCATGGACTTGATCTGGGGCTATACCGGCATCCTGTCGCTGGGCCATGGTCTGTTCTTCGCTTTAGGCGGCTACGTCATGGGCATGTACCTGATGCGCCAGATTGGCCAAGACGGCAATTACAAAAGCGATTTGCCCGACTTCATGGTGTTTCTGGATTGGAAAGAGTTGCCCTGGCATTGGATGCTGTCGGACAGCTTTGGGGCCACGCTGGCGCTGGTGGTGTTGGTGCCGGGTGTGATCGCTTTTGTGTTCGGCTACTTTGCCTTTCGCTCGCGCATCAAGGGCGTGTATTTTTCCATCATCACCCAGGCCCTGACCTATGCGGCCATGCTCTTGTTTTTCCGCAACGAAACCGGGCTGGGCGGCAACAACGGCTTTACGGATTTCAAGCGCATTCTTGATTTACCCATTGCCACCCCCAGCATGCGCATGACACTTTTTGTCATCACTGGCCTGACCTTGCTGGGTTTTTATTTGTTCTCGCGCTGGCTGGTGGGCAGCAAGTACGGCCGCGTGTTGATGGCGATTCGCGATGCCGAAACGCGGGTCATGTTCTCAGGGTATTCGCCGCTGCCCTACAAGCTCAGCATCTGGGTCATCTCGGCAGTCATGTGCGGCATTGCCGGGGCTTTGTATGTGCCGCAAGTGGGCATCATCAACCCCGGCGAGATGAGCGCGGCCAACTCGATAGAGATGGCGGTGTGGGCGGCCGTGGGCGGGCGCGGCACCTTGATCGGTCCCATCGTGGGCGCGTTTTTGGTCAACGGTGCCAAGAGCTGGCTCACGGTGAGTGCGCCTGAGTTTTGGTTGTATTTTTTGGGCGCCCTGTTCATTGGCGTGACCTTGTACATGCCGCAAGGTGTGGTGGGCCTGTTGCGCAAAGTCTGGGGCAAACGCGAGACAGCGCAGACACCCACAGATCATGCGCAAGACCTTGCACCCAAGAAGGGTGGTGCCGCATGACGCCCGATCTGCTGCAAAAAGGCGCTGAACGCGTGGCCCGCTTGGCCCAGCAACGCGCCGAAGCCACAGAGTCCGGTGGACGCAGCGCAGGCTATGGCCGCGTGGTGCAAGATGCTGGCCAAGTGGATGTCACGCATGGCCGCATCCTGTATCTGGAAGACGTGAGTGTGAGCTTTGATGGCTTCAAGGCCATCAACAAGCTGTCGCTTGACATCGCGTCCGGCGAGTTGCGCTGCATCATTGGCCCCAATGGCGCGGGCAAGACCACGATGATGGACATCATTACCGGCAAAACCCGCCCAGACGAAGGCCGCGTGTTCTTTGGCAGCACCATCGACCTGCTGCGCTACAACGAGCCCGAGATCGCTCAATTGGGCATTGGCCGCAAGTTCCAAAAGCCTACGGTATTCGAGCACCTGAGCGTGTTTGAAAACTTGGAACTCGCGCTGAAAACCCCCAAGGGCGTGAAAGCTTCGATGTTCTTCAAGCTCGACTCGCGCCAAAGCGACCACCTGGCCGAAGTGCTGCACACCATCCACTTGGCGGACAGCGTACGGGTGCAGGCGGGCACCCTCAGCCATGGGCAAAAGCAGTGGTTGGAGATTGGCATGCTGCTCATGCAAGACCCCCAGTTGCTGCTGCTCGATGAACCGGTGGCGGGCATGACCGATCATGAAACGGAGCGCACGGCCGAACTGTTCCTGTCGCTCAAAGGCAAGCACTCACTGATGGTGGTGGAACACGACATGGGTTTTATCCGCACCATCTCGGACATCGTCACCGTGCTGTGCGACGGCGCGGTGTTGGCGCAAGGCACGCTCGATCAGGTGCAAGCCGACGAGCGGGTGATTGAAGTTTATTTGGGACGTTGAAGCTTATGAGTTTGTCGGTCAAAGGAATTAACCAGTACTACGGCGGCTCCCACATCTTGCGCGACGTGAGCCTGCAGGCGTCACCCGGAAAAGTGACGGTGATCTTGGGGCGCAACGGCGTGGGCAAGACCACGCTGCTCAAATCGCTCATGGGCCTGGTGCCCATCAAAACCGGGTCCATCACCCTGGACGGCGTGGCCTTGCAGGGCGCCACGCCCTAC
>CAJBLW010000332.1 GCA_903953985.1 uncultured Burkholderiales bacterium | reverse complement strand
GAACGCCTGATGTCTTTGACACGATGTTGAGCGCGTAGTGTGCCGTAAGTTTGTGCCACGGTGTCAATCCATCAAATTCAAATGTCAATTGCGATGCCAACGGACAGTGCCCCCCCACTTGCACACCTTTGAGCTATTCAGAAATCATCAACAGCCTGACAAAAAACCAAACCTCCTAGCATGCGCCTCCAAAAACGCAGGCGCTGGCCGAAAGCGTTCCGGCAGGCGAATCGCTTGCCCTTGGCATTGCGCCAAACTGCTGTGTGCAAACGGGTCCAACTCGGCGTGACGCAGCGCTTCGCCCACGCGGATGGTGAAGTCCGGTAGCACCGTGATCAGCCCTTGGTCATACGCCCGGTCGTGCAAGGCCGACAGGCACAGGCCGTTGCTGGGGTTCAGGCGGTTTTGGGTGTCCATGCTCCACGGCACGATGTGGCTGGCCACCAGCAGTTGGGGCACGCGCAGGCCGCTCATGCAGCAGGTGGCGTTGTAGCTGGCCAAGATGGCGCGGCGAAACCGGGCTTGGTTGACGCGTACTTGCACGATGGCCGTGGTGGTTTTGCCTTCTGCAATGTCGGGCACTTCGTCCAGCACGTCCACAAAGGGCGGTAGGCCGTTTTGTTCTGCATATTGGCCAAAGGAAGTGGCCGCCTCGGTCACCACGGGGTCGTTGGCCGCTAAAAACTCGTTCCAAATTTGTTGGTCCAGCTTGGATGCATTGCCCATGCCGCGTCGGCCACTGGCAACAATCTGAGGGTCGAGGCTGGCCAAGTTCCCCAGCTTCATGGCTATTGCGCCGGCAGTTCGCCCAATCCATTGCGACAACTGCACGATGCGCGGTTGGTTGCGGTGCAACTGCCCAAATGGCAGTTGCAGGTAAATGTGAAACGCCGCCAATGTTTCGTTGCGCGTCCAGTCGGTGGATCGTGGCATGTGTTGTTCTCCCTGACGGCAGATGTTAGCCGTCCTCGTCCCACGGGATCGGTTTGGCTTGTCTGCGCAAATCGTTGGGGCGGGTGTTTTGCCGGAAGGTGTCGGGTGGCCGGAAGCATTCTTCGGGCGTCACCATGTAGACCGTCCAATCGCCGTACAGCTTGCCGTCAAAGCACAGCAGGTCACCGTCGATTTGCAGTTCCAAAAACGTGTCGTTGTTGCCGGTGAGCAAATGGGCATCTGTGGGACTGACAAATTCCACATTCACCGAGCAGGCGTAGGTGGTGTGACAGTACCGGAGCGGCCCAATGGCTGGGCCATCAAAACCCCAGCCATGCATGGCTTGGTTGGGCGTGTCGCGGCCATGAAACAAGCCCAGATACAAGCCGGGCTTGCTGGGGCGAACGCCATAAACAGGCGTGGTGCTTGGGTCGGTTGCGGGGTTCATGTTGCCTCCATGTGAGTGAGGCAATCAGCTTAAGAAAAGGGTGCGACTTTGTGTACCAGGGCTTTGCCTGGGTCAAGGAGAACTCACCGCTTCTCGCGCCCCGAATGCGCCTAGTCCAGCACCTCCGCCACCACCGTGCGCACCTGCACAGGCGCTTGCGCCTGCGCGTCGAGCGCCATCACGCCGCGCAGGCCCACCCCAAAGCTCTGAAAGCCTTGCGCGTCCCATTGGGCGCTGCTGTCAATGCAGTCGTGCTGGTGGCCGTGCACCGTCATGCGCACGCCCATGCGGCGCGCCAGTGAGTCCAGTGCTTTGAAGCCGTGTTCGTGGTAGCCGGGCGCTTCGTGGGTGATCAGGATGTCGGCTCGCAGCGTGGCCAGTTGTTCCAGCTCGTCGGGGTAGATGGTGGACCAGTGTTTGAGGTGCACGCCACCTTGCCAGCGGTCTTGGTGCGGGGTGACGCGGGCGTGCGCTTCGCGGTTGCGAAACTTGGGCGCTTGCTGGTCTTTGGGGTACCACACCGCTCCGCGAAACACACCGCCCAGCCCAGCGATGCGCGTGCCGCAGGGCAGCGTGACCACGCGGCCGTCCAGGCTGCGCTCGCTCACTTCGTCGTGCCAGACGTTGCCAAAGTTGTCTGCGTGGTCGGTGTCATGGTTGCCATGGATGAACCAGACGCGCTCCCAAATGGCTTCCAGTTCGATGTGCAGCGGCCGGGTCGGTTCCAGGTCGCCCAGCAAGATGACGGCACGGGCGCAGGTTTGCTCAGCCGCATCAAGGATGTGCTGCCACTGGCCGTGCGGATCGCCGCAAAAGAGGATGGGGCTGGTCATGTGTGCGCCGCTGTCAGTCAGTGCTGAGATGTCCAGGGGTTGATCACGGTGACACCCGCCGCTTCAAACGGGCTGGTGTCGCGCGTGGCCACCATGAAGCCATGGCGCTTGGCGGTGGCGGCGATGTAGCCGTCAGCATTCGAGATGGCGTTGCCTTGTGCGCGGGCTGCGGAAAGGATGTCCGCATAGGTTTGCGATGCGGCGGCGTCAAAAGGCAGGATGCGGTCTGAAATCAAGGGCAGGATGCGTTGTTCCAAACCGTGGTGCAGGGTTTCTTTGCGTTTGCCCGCAGGCAGGGCCGCGATACCAAAGCGCAATTCGGCCAGGCTGATGGCGGACAGGTACAGGGTGTCGATGGATTGCGCATCGATCCACGCCAAAACGCCTGCGTCCGCTGCCAGCTTCAGTGGCTCAGAGATGACGTTGGTGTCGAGCAAGATCATTCAAACCTCATGGGCTCAGCGGGTGTTTTGTCGCGCTCAAGATTCAAGTCAAAGCCGCCAGCTTGTTGGCCAATTTCGGCCAGCAGCGATCCTAATTTGATGCGCCCCACCGGTCGTGCGGCTTGTTCCAGAATGGCGCGCACTTCGGCTTCAGTGCTGCGGCCCGCCAATGAGGCGCGCAGTCGCAGGGCTCTGTGGGTTTCTTCGGGCAAGTTGCGGATGGTGATGGATGACATGGCCAAGTCTCCTTGAATTGGCTTGAATGATATCACTGGCTTTATTTTGATATCAATTTCTGGGCGTCGATGAATCTCGACCGAATGCGTGCTCACGCAAAGTCAAAGCTGTTTAGACCGCGTGGGCCTGCGTTTGGAGAGCGTGTGCCAGGCCCATCGCCCACAGGGGCGGGCTCCTGCAGTGACTTGGTCGCCCGTCAGCCGCCGCCTCACATCGCTGGGTAGTCGATGTACCCCTCAGGCCCCGGCGCGTAAAAGGTGCTGGAGTTCGCTTTGACCAATGGGGCGTTGGCTATGAGGCGCTGCACCAGGTCGGGGTTGGAGATGTAAGCGCGGCCAAAGGCCACGGCGTCGGCGCTGCCTGAGGCGATGGCGTCGATGGCCATGTCGCGGGTGTAACCGTTGTTGGCGATGTAAGCGCCGTTGAAGGCCTGGCGTGCCCACGCAAAGTCAAAGCCTGGCAGATCACGCGGGCCGCCGGTGGCGCCTTCGACAAAGTGGATAAAGGCTATGCCGCGTTGGCTGAGCGCTTCGACCAGGGGGCCGAACACGGCCTGGGGGGTGCTTTCGGCCGAGTCGTTGGCGGGCGAAACGGGTGACAGGCGGATGCCGGTGCGGCCTGCGCCGATTTCAGCAGCCACAGCGTCGACCACTTCGAGCGCAAAGCGGATGCGGTTTTCGGGTGATCCGCCGTAGCCGTCGTTGCGCAGGTTGGTGCTGTCCCGCAGAAACTGGTCGATCAGGTAGCCGTTGGCACCGTGGATTTCTACGCCGTCAAAACCGGCGCGCATGGCGTTGGCCGCGCCTTGGCGGTATTGCTGCACCACCTGTTTGATTTCTTCCACCGTGAGGGCGTGCGGCACGGGGGCGGGCACTTTGCCGTTGCGGCCGTAGGCAATGACCTTGGCGGCCACGGCCGAGGGCGCAATGGGTTCGGCACCGCCGGTCAAGTCAGGGTGCGAGATGCGGCCCACATGCCAGATTTGCGCCACGATTTTGCCGCCCGCCGCGTGCACAGCTGGGGTGATGGGTTTCCAGCCTTCGACTTGCGCGTCCGAGTAAATGCCGGGTGTGGCCATATAGCCTTTGCCCCCGGGCGAGACCTGCGTGCCTTCGCTGATGATCAGGCCCGCGTTGCTGCGCTGGCGATAGTACTCAATGTTCATGGCGCTGCCGGGGATGTCGCCTGCAGCCTCGTCGGCGCGGCAGCGGGTCAGCGGCGCCATGACCACGCGGTTGGCCATTTCGATGTCGCCGATGCGGGTGGGTTGGAAGAGCTGGGCAAGGGTGTCGGTCATGGGGTGAGCTTTGCAAGGCAGAGGGTTCAAAACGGATGCGTTGATTATGGTTTGAACTGATACCTGTTGATCCTGCAACCAGTTACCCGTCATCCCGGACTCCGATCCGGGATCCATGGCTGGTGGGGCAGGTCCATTGATAATGCCTCTCTTCTCCAAGCCGGACCACACTGTGAGCGCCATCGCCATCATCGACTTTGAAACCACGGGCATTTCGCCGGGCATGGGCGACCGCGCCACCGAGGTGGCGGTGGTGATGCTGGAGGGAGGGCAGGTGGTGGACCGTTACCAGAGCCTGATGAACGCCGGGGTGCGGGTGAACAGTTTCATCACGCAGCTCACGGGCATCACCAACGAGATGGTGCAGGCCGCGCCCCCGGCCGAGCAGGTGATGCGCGAGGCGGCGCGCTTTGTGGCGGGCAGGCCGATGGTGGCGCACAACGCGGCGTTTGATAAAAAGTTTTGGCAAGCCGAGCTGGCGCGTTGCGGGCAAGACGGTGCGCACCCCTTTGCCTGCACCTTGCTGCTGTCGCGCCGCCTGTACCCGCAAGCGCCCAACCACAAGCTGGGCACACTGGCCGCGCTGCACCATTTGCCATCGTCAGGCCGCGCCCACCGGGCCTTGGCCGATGCCGAGATGGCTGCGCATTTGTTGGCGCAAATGCAGCATGACCTGAAAAACCGCTACGGCTGCCAGCAGCCCGACCACGCTTTGCTGATGGGCCTGCAACGCACCAGTCGGCATTTGGTGGGGCCGTATTTGAGGCAGCATGCAGGTGGTTGAGCACAGCCATGGAGGCGCGAAGAAAAGTCGCATCCCGATCTCCATTCAACGTTGCAAAAAGTTCCGAAAAAACTGGGGAAAACTCGCCTTTGGCAAATGTTTACGCTGTTTTTCAAATCTGAAAAAAAGCTCAAATGCCAATACCCACGACCAGCGCCATTTCAATTTAACCGGCTGGGGTTTTCAGGCGGCGTGTCACGCAGGTAACTGCATCCGTGCTGGCGGGCGTAGGTACTAGGGTTTTCCCTTGCGGGCGTGTGGGTGTCGGGTGACATACTGATTCGAGCAGCAAGAACATGGTGGCTGCCACGAAATCATTCACCCCATTCAGGAGACTTTCAAGATGTTAAAGACGAACAAACGCGCAATGCTCAAGGCACTTGGTGCT
>CAJBLW010000331.1 GCA_903953985.1 uncultured Burkholderiales bacterium | reverse complement strand
TGGCCAAGCTGTGGCCTTACCACACGCTGCAGCCCTATGGGACCAACGAGCTGATGGGCGCGTTCGTGCTGATCCCGTTTGCCCTGGTGGGCACCGTCGCGGGCGCCTACCTCACCCGCAAGATCGCCGACGACTGGTTCTTCAAATGGGTGCAAGTGGGCTTGCTGGCGATTTCCGTCAAGCTGATCGTGGACGTGATCCGCGCTTGAGGTGCGGCATGCCATGCGGGGCCAAGCGATCGGATGATCCCGATCGTCTTGGCCCCGCGGATGGCTGGCTCAAACCATCGGGAAAGGCAAGGCCCGCAAGCGTTTCCCGTTGAGTGTGGCGATTGCGTTGGCCATGGCCGGAGCCAAGGGGGGCAGGCCCACTTCGCCAATGCCGCCGGGGTGGTTGTCGGTGGGCATGACCTTCACAAACACTTCGGGCGTTTCGTTGGCACGCAGCACTTGGTACTTGTTCAGGTTGGTTTGCAGGGGTTCACCGGCCCTGAAGTCCATGCGCTCGTGCAAGGCGGCCGACAAGCCAAAGATGACCGAGCCTTCGATTTGCGCCTGGATGTTTTGTGGCTGCAAAGCGTGGCCGCAATCCACCGCTGCCCAAACCTTGTGCACCTTGGGGCGGCCCTTCTCGATGGACACCTGCACCACCATGCCGCAATAAGTGTTCCATGCGTCCGAAAACGCCAGGCCAAGTGCGTGCCCCTTGGGCAGTTTGGCTTTGCCCCACTGCGACATCTCGCCCACCGCCTTGAGCACGGCTTGGCCACGCGGGTGTTTTTGGAGCAAGTCCATGCGGTAGGCCAGTGGATCGGCTTTCACGCCACGCGCCACTTCGTCGATCAGCGTTTCAATCGCAAACTTGGTGTAGCCCGGGCCCACCGCACGCCAGAAGCCGGCATCAACGCCGCGCTCTTCGATCATGAACTGCACGCTGTGGTCCGGGATGTCGTAAGTGATTTCGACGCCCTCCATCACAGGCGCATCTTTGCCGCCCGCGGCCTTGAAGGCCGGTGGCACCACGCGTGAGTAAATGCCCTCTGACACCACGCGGTGCAACAAGCCCACCAACTTGCCTTGCGCATCCACCCCGGCTACCAGGTGCTGACCGGTCATAGGCCGGTACTTGTCATGCACCATGTCGTCTTCACGGGTCCAGATCACCTGGATGGGCGTGCCGGGCATGGCCTTGGCCACAAGGGCGGCATCGGCCGCGTAGTCGGCCTCGATCCGACGGCCAAAACCGCCACCCATCATGGTGATGTTGACGTTGATGTTCTCCGGCTTGAAGCCGCCCGCGCGCGCCACTGTGCCGGTCACAAACGAGGCCGATTGCGCGGGTGCCCAGACCTCGATCTTGTCGCCGTCCACACGCGCCGTGCAGTTCATGGGCTCCAGGCAAATGTGGCTGACCATCTCACTGATGTAAGAGGCACTGAAAGTTTTGGTCGCCCCCGCCAATTTGGCCGCTGCGTCGCCATGGGCGATGAAGGCCACGCCTTTGTCCGTCAGGTCTTCGGCGCGCTTGGTGTATTCCACGCGCATTTGGTCGGTGTAAAGCACACGTGCTTTGGACTTTTGGCTCCAGACCACCTTGAGCTGGTCGCGTGCCGTCTTGGCCGTGAAAAACGAATCGGCCACCACGGCCACGCCGTAGGGCAGCCGCACCACGTTCTTGACACCCGCCACCGCACGGGCAGCGGTGTCGTCCACACTCGTGGGCACCTCGCCTTGCACCGGCGCGCGCAGCACGCTGGCCCACAGCAGGCCGGGCATTCGCTGATCAATGCCGTACAGGGCCTGCCCGCTCGACTTGGCGGGCACGTCCACGCGGGGGATGTCCTTGCCGATCAGGCGGAACTGCGCCATCGGCTTGAGCATGCTTTTGTCAACCTTGGGCAACTCGGCCGGAACCGTCGCCACTTTGGCGATGTCGGCATACGTCATGGCGCGGCCGCTGCTGTGGATGACGCGGCTGGCTTCGGTGCGCAGCTCGGAGGCGGGCACGCTCATGGCCTGCGCCGCGGCGTTCACCATCACCAAGCGGGCTTGGGCACCGGCCAAGCGCAGCGGCTCGTAATAGCCTTGCACCGTGCGCGATGCGCCGGTGGTCATGCCGCCACCAAAGCGGGGGTTGCCAAAACGCTTGGGGTCGCTGGGGGCCTGTACCACACGCACTTTGCTCCAGTCCAGGTCCATCTCTTCGGCCAACAGCATGGGCATGGCGGTCATGGTGCCTTGGCCCATCTCGGCACCCGGTGACATCAGGGTCACCACGCCATCCAGTCCAATGTTGATCCAGTTGTTGGGTGCCAAACTGCCCGCGCCGGGTGTCTGGGCCAAAGCCAATTCGGTTTGTGTCAGGCCAAACGACAAGCCCAAGGCCAGACCGCCCGAGCCGAGGATGAAGGAGCGGCGTGACACGCTCGGTGTCATGGAGGTGTTGATCGTTTTCATGCCTTGCCTCCTTGGAGGGTTTTCTGGGCGTGCGAGACCGCGCTGGCGATCTGGTTGTAAGTGCCGCAGCGGCAAATGTTGCCGCTCATGGCTTCCAGGATTTCGGTGCGGCTGAGGTTTTTCTTGACCACGCTGATCACCTTGGCCGCCGTCATGAGCTGACCCGACTGGCAGTAGCCGCATTGCGGCGCTTGGGCTTTGACCCAACCGGCTTGCAGTGCCTGGCCTGTGGGTGTTTTCATCAGGCCTTCTACCGTGGTGATGTCTTTGCCCTCGGCGGCCGACAGGGGCAGCGAGCATGAACGCACCGGCTGACCGTTCAGGTGCACCGTGCAGGCGCCGCACTGCGCAATGCCGCAGCCGAATTTAGTGCCCGTGAGGTTGAGTTTTTCGCGGATGACCCACAGCAAAGGGGTCTCCGGCTTGGCGTCGACCGACACGGCCTCGCCATTGACTTTCATTCGAACCATGCGTGTCTCCAGTGGTGTCATCCGGTGCCGCCTGAATGAGGACGCGCAAAACCCATGCCTTGCGCCTGCACCGTGAACAAATGAAGGTAAAGCGACCGCTGCGGCCGGCTTGTCGCCCAAGGCTCAAATTCGGGCAAACCCTGATGGATCGTGTGTCAAAAAACCCTTTCCCTGTAGGAGCCCACCCTTGGGCGATTGGACCGCCTGCGGGCCACAGGGCAGGACGTTTGTCATGCCCATCGCGCACGGGGTGCGACGCCTACAAAAGACTCAGGCGCTCAGCCCGCACACCGTCTTCGAGCCTTCCCAATTGCTGAGTGCCTGGCTCAAATCTGTGCCCCGGCGCATGGCGGTCATTTCGGCCACGATGCTCATGGCGATTTCAGGGGGGGTCAGGGCGCCAATGTTCAGGCCCACGGGGCCATGCAATTGCTGCACTTCGGCCTCGCTCACATCAAAGTCGAGCAGGCGCTTGCGGCGCTGAGCGTTGTTGTGCAGCGAGCCCAATGCGCCCACATAAAAGGCGGGGGTGCGCAGCGCCTCCATCAGCGCCAGGTCATCCAGCTTGGGGTCGTGCGTCACAGCCACCACGGCGCTGTTGTGGTCCAGGCGCATGGCCAGCACCAGGTCGTCGGGCATCTCTTTGGACAAGGTTACGCCCGTCATGGCTTCCCAGCCTTCGTGGTATTCCGCACGCGGCTCGCACACCGTGACCTGGTAGTCCAGCATCACGGCCATGGCGGCCAGATAGCGCGACAACTGACCGCCGCCGATGATGAGCAAACGCAGGCGCGGGCCGTGTACCGTGGTCAGGCTTTGGCCGTCAAATTGCAGCTTGTCGCCTTCGGTGGCAGCCCCCATGCGCACCATGCCGGTGGCCATGTCCATGCGGCGCTCCACGCGCTGGTGTTGCTCGATCAGCACCAGCAATTCGCGCAGTTGC
>CAJBLW010000330.1 GCA_903953985.1 uncultured Burkholderiales bacterium | reverse complement strand
CACGCTGTCGCCCAGCTGCTGGGCAAAGTGGATGTTTTGCTCCACCAACAAAATCGTCACGCCGCTGGCCTTCAGTTGCTGGAATGCTTCGATCATGTTCTGAATAATGGCTGGGGCCAGGCCCTTGCTGGGCTCGTCGATGATCAGTAAATCACGCGGCTCCACAATCGCACGCGCCACGGCCAACATCTGTTTTTGTCCACCCGAAAGCTTGCCCGCCGGGTGGTTCCAAAACTTTTCGACTGCTGGAAAGAGTTTGAAGATCCACTGCAAACGCGCCTCGTCCATCTGGGCTGCGTGTTGGGCGCTGCGGGCGGCCAACAGCATGTTTTCCTTCACGGTCAGGTCCGAGAAGATGCCCATGTTTTCCGGCACATAGGCGATGTTTTTTTGCGCAATGGCGGGCGTGTTAAGTGCCGTGATGTCTTCACCATCAAAGGTGATGCGCCCTTGCGAGGCGTGCCACAAGTTCATGATGGTGCGCAGTGTGGTGGTCTTGCCCGCGCCGTTGCGGCCCAAAAGCAATGTCAGCTCGCCACGCGGCACGACCAAATCCACACCATGCAGGATGTGGTACGCCCCGATGTGCGTGTGCACGCCTTCGAGTTTCAGCAAATGCGTGCTCATGTCAGGCTTGTTCATGCGGCCACCTTCGCTTTGCCCATGTAAGCCTCTTGCACGATGGACGAGGCCATCACCTCACCCGGCTCACCATCGGCCACCAACTCACCGTTGTGCAGCACGATGATGCGGTCGGCCAGTTCGCGCACCACGTCCATCTTGTGCTCCACCAACAAGATGGTTTTGGTTTTGTCTTTTTTAAGCTGGCGAATCAGGTCGAGGATGACCGGTGCTTCGTCGTGGCTCATGCCGGCTGTCGGCTCGTCAAACATATAAACCGCCGGTTCCAGCGCCATGAGCAGCGCCACTTCGAGCTTGCGTTGGTCGCCGTGCGGCAGGCTGGCCACCGGGGCGTCCTGCTGCGCAGTCATCGACACGGAGTACAAAATCTCCAAAGCGCGGTTCGTGAGCTGCGTATGGTCGCTCCAGATGCTCCACAGGTTCAAGCCCCGGCGGTGTGCGCCCTCTTTCGTCGCCTGTACGGCCAGACGCACGTTTTCCAGGACTGACAAATTGGGAAACAAGTTGGTCAGCTGAAACGCCCGGCCCAAGCCAGCGCGCGTGCGCGCCGATGCGGACAAATCGGTCAACTCGCGCCCCTTCAGGTGGACAGCGCCCGCAGAGGCAGGCAACTGTCCCGAGATCAGGTTGAAGTACGTCGTTTTGCCTGCCCCGTTAGGACCCACGATGGCGGTGAGCGTGCCTGGCTCAAAGCGGCACGACACCGAATTGACCGCCACATGGCCGCCAAAGCGCACGGTCAGGTTTTGGGTTTCAAGCATGAAGTCAGTTCGAAAAAATACGGAATGCCGGGGGAGGAAAGCTGGACCCCGGATCAAGTCCGGGGGGACAGCTTCATATGGCCATCCGATGAATGAGTCATCCCGGGCTTGCGGGATGCATCTGGGAGTTTGTCATCCCGGGCTTGACCCGGGATCCATTTCAGCGTTTGTTGCGAATCGGCACGTTCATTTCTTCGGGCTTGATCTCGCGGATCAGCTCGGGCACGCCCCAGGCAAAAGCCGGATCGATCTTGATCTTGAAGTGGTACATGCTCTGCATGGCCTGGTGGTCTTCCTTGCGGAATGTCATCTTGCCTTTGGGCGTGTCAAAGCTCATGCCTTCCATGGTGCTGATCAGCTTGTTGGTGTTGGTG
>CAJBLW010000329.1 GCA_903953985.1 uncultured Burkholderiales bacterium | reverse complement strand
TGCTGCGTCACGGCATCCACCCAGGCCTGCGTGGACGAGATGCGCATTTGCATGTCCATCAACTTGTGGCGAATCGCTTGCCGCTCGATCAGCGCTGCGCCAAAAGTCTGGCGCTGGCGTGCCCAGGCCAGGGCTTCGTCAAAACAAGCCTGTGCAAAGCCCAGCGCCATGGCCGACATGGCCAGGCGCTCGCCGTTGAAGTTGCCCATGATCATCTTGAAGCCTGCGCCTTCATCGCCCAAGCGGTAACGCTGCGGCACGCGCACGCCGTCAAAGCGCAGATGTGCGGTGTCGGAGCTGTGCCAGCCCATTTTGTGCAGGCGCGTGCGCGAGATGCCCGGGGTGTCGCCCGGCACCACGACCATCGAAATGCCGCTGGCCCCTTTGCTGGCCGGGTGGGTGCGCACGGCCAGCGTGATCCAGTCGGCGCGCAGGCCCGAGGTGATGAAGACTTTTTCGCCGTCGATCACATAGTCCGCGCCGTCGGCACGCGCTGTGGTGCGCAGGCCGGCCACGTCCGAGCCGCCACCGGGTTCGGTGATGGCCAGTGCGGCGATGCGCTCGCCGCGCAGCACGGGGGGCACCACTTCGGCTTGCAGCTCGGCGCTGCCATGCGCCATGACCGGGGGCAGGCCGATGTTGTGTGAAAACAGGCTGGCCATCACGCCGCCGCTGCCGCCGTAACGGGCCAGAGTTTGCGACAGCATGTTGCGCGCGCGCCAGGGGGCAGGCGTGCCGCCCAGGT
Organism: uncultured Burkholderiales bacterium; assembly: GCA_903953985.1. GTDB lineage: Bacteria > Pseudomonadota > Gammaproteobacteria > Burkholderiales > Burkholderiaceae_C > Limnohabitans_A. The sequence goes on along the minus strand of CAJBLW010000329.1, from coordinate 1,920 downwards.
GCTCGGGGTAGCCCAGGCCCAGCAGACCCAAATGGGCGGCTTGGGTGTAAAGCGATCGGTCAAATTGACCGGCTTCCTCCCAGGCGGGCACCTGCGGGGCGATGGCTTGTTTGGCAAAGCGCTCCACGGTGGTCTGCAGGCTTCGCAGGTCTTCGGTCGAGAAATCAGTTGTGCCATCGGCGGTGTTCATGCGGCGTCCTTCCATTGCACCAGCACTTGGCCGGGACTCACTTGTTGGCCCATGCTGGCCGAAAGGCTGTGCACCACTGCATCGCGTGGGGCGCACAAAATGTGTTCGAGCTTCATCGACTCGATGACCAGCACGGCATCGCCTTGTTTGACCGATTGGCCTGCTTGCACATGCAGCGCAATCAGCTTGCCGTTGAAGGGTGCGCGCAGCGTCTGTGCCGCTTGGGCGCTGGCACCTGTGCTGGGCGCGCTGTGGCTTTGGTCGGTGAGCCACAGCTCCCAACATTCGGGGCCTTGCAGTTGCACATGCCATCGTTTGAGCGCGCCATGGCAGGCCACTGCGCGGGCTTGCCAGTGCTGGCCGTTCAGCGCGATGTGCAGAGCCTCGCCGCTGCGTTGTACGCGTGCCTCGTGTGTGGCATCTCCGGTTTCAAGGCGCACTTGCCCTTGGCCCAGCTCTTGCAAGCGAAGCGACAAGACCTCATTGCCCAGGCCCATGCGCAAGGGCCGCATGAAGGGGCTGGGCATCGCGGCGGCGGGTGCTTGTTGCGCGAAGAGCACAGCCAGCGCGGCAACGCTGCGGGCGTCGCCATGGGCTTGCAGGCGTTCACGCACTGTGTCGGCTTGCTCGGCCAAAAACGGAATCAAGGCCTCGCCCGCACGGAACACCGGGTGCTGCAAGCTGGCGGCCAAGAAGGCGCGGTTGGTCGGCAGTCCCAGCACGGTGGTTTGGTTCAGGCCTGCGCACAGCTTGGCAATCGCTTCGCTGCGCGTGGGCGCGTGCGCAATCAGCTTGCCCAGCATCGAATCGTAGTGCGGCGAGACCACCGCGCCGACATGCAGCGCATGGTCAAAGCGCAAACCTTCGGGTGCGACAAACGCTTGCACCGTGCCGGTCTGTGGTGTGAAGTGTTCGTCTTCGGCGCACAGGCGTACCTCGATGGCGTGGCCTTGCAGGCGCACATCGGCTTGCGCCAGTGGCAGCGGCTCACCGCGTGCGATGCGCAGCTGCCATTCCACCAAGTCAAGCCCTGTGAGCATTTCGGTCACCGGGTGTTCCACCTGCAAGCGGGTGTTCATCTCCATCAGGTAAAACGGATGGTCGGTTTGGGCCTCATCGAGCAAAAACTCCACCGTACCTGCGCCCACATAGCCCGCCGATTGGGCCAGCGAGATAGCCGCTTGCCCAAGCTGCGCGCGCAGCGCAGCGTTCACCGCCGGGCTGGGCGATTCTTCGATGATTTTTTGGTGGCGTCGCTGCACTGAGCAATCACGCTCACCCAGGTGGATGCAGTGGCCATACTGGTCTGCCATGATTTGCACCTCGATGTGGCGGGGGCGCAGCAAGCCGCGCTCCATCAGCAAGTCGCCATTGCCAAACCCGGCCAGTGCTTCAGAGCGGGCGCTGTGCAGGGCGGGCAGCAGTTGCGCCATGTCGGTGACCAAGCGCATGCCGCGCCCGCCGCCCCCGGCCACGGCTTTCACCATGAGCGGCAAGCCCAGTTGCTGCGCCTGCGCAGTGAAGGTGGCATCGCTTTGGTCTGCGCCAAAGTAGCCCGGCAGGCAGGGAACGCTGTGTTTCAAAGCCAGCGCTTTGGCAGCCGACTTGCTGCCCAATGCGCGTATGGCGTCGGGCGGTGGCCCGACCCAGGTCAGCCCCGCGTCGATCACCGCTTGCGCAAACTCGGCGTTCTCGCTCAAAAAGCCATAGCCCGGGTGCACTGCATCAGC
>CAJBLW010000328.1 GCA_903953985.1 uncultured Burkholderiales bacterium | reverse complement strand
GCCAAGCGCTGCAGCACTTTGGGCAATCGGCTTTTCATGCGGGTGCCTTTGCCGGCGGCCATGATGACGACGTCGACAAGAAATGGGGTGTTTGAGCTCATGGATTTCTTTCAAAAGCAGGGCCGCGCTCAGGGCGCGGCACACTCTGGGATTATCGCCAGACTGACACCCCCTCTTGGCTACTTGAGCCCATTCAAGTCTCGGGTTTGGTCTTGGGTGGACAATGTCTGTGGGTATTGGCCGCCAAAGCCGATACAAACCCCATACCTTTCGGAGTTTTGCATGCGATCACCTTTCTGGCTGGTACCCCTCTTCGCGGTGACCTGTTTTCTGACGGCTTGCGGGGGCGGCGGGGGCCCAGAAACGACGACAAACCCGACACCGAAAACCGCCGTTTGCGAGTTGCAGCTTCAATACGCCAATGGCAGCAATGGCGGCTACACAATCAACAACTCACTGACCGAATCGGTGCCCCGGCAGTTCAACACTTGTTCTATTAAAACCATAAAGTCTGCCAGCGTCAGTTTGTGTCTTGACCACCCTCAGATCTCAGAACTCACGGCGCAGCTGCGCATGCCTAACAACATCACCGTAGCTCTTGACTTGCAAAACGTTCAGCCAGGTGAAACATGCCTCATTTCAGGCAAGTCATTCAGCATTCCCTTGCCCATCAACGGCTTACCACTGCCCACCAGCGCGGACCGCAATTGGACTGTCGGCGTGACAGATACCAACGCAGTATCCAATCAAGCAGGCTACCTGGTCGGCTGGTCCATGAAAGTCGAAGGCCTGGAATGATCCGCTACCTCCTAGCACTGGTGGCCTTTCTTACCTTACAAGGCTGCAGCGCCATCAAGCTGGGCTACCAACAGCTGCCTACGCTGTCGTATTGGTGGCTGGACAGCACCATCTCGTTCAACAGCGAACAGTCCTTGCGTGCCAAAGAGGCGCTGGAACAACTGCACCAATGGCACCGCCGCGAGGAGCTGCCCAGTTATGCCGACTTTTTGAATCGATCGGCCCAGTGGAGCCAAGGCAGCGTGGAGAGCACCCAGGTGTGCAGCGCCTTTACCGAAGTGCAAACCCGGCTCGACCGTCTGATGCGTGAGGTGGTGCGTCAAGCCGCCCCGGTGACCATGCTGCTGGGGCCGCGCCAGCTCAGCCACATGGCACGCCAATGGGAAAGCAAGAACGAAGAGTGGGAAAAAGACTGGCTGCGCGGCGATGAACAGGCACGCATGGAGCGCCGGATGGAACGGGTGGTGAACCGTTACAAGGATTTTTACGGTGGACTCAATGCTGAACAAAATGCCTTGATCAAAGCACAACTGGCACAGTCACCGTGGACCGCCGAGTGGGGCCGCCAGGACCGCCAGCGACGACAAAAAGACCTGCTGGCCACGCTGCAGCGGGTGTCACAAGGCCAGATGCCCGTGGCCCAGGTCGAGAACGAGTTGTGGAACGTGTGGCAACGCTGGCTGAAGCCACCAGACGCGGCAGGTGCGGCCTTGATGCAGTCCATGTCCCAGCAGGCCTGCAACAACCTGACCCAGCTGCACAACACCACCAGTGCTGAACAACGTCAGCGTGCCGTTCGCCGCATCCGCGCCTACGAACGCGACTTGCGCGACCTGATCATGCCTTGAGGGGCATCCGGGGTTAGCCCCGGGTGCCGCGGCGCAGTCAGCTTTGCAGGGCTTTCCACATTTCCATGTCGCGCTCGGCCGTCCAGATGCGGGGGTTTTTGATGCCGCTGGCTTCGTCGTAAGCACGGGTCACGTCAAACGGCAGGCAGTGCTCGTAAATGAACACATGGCCAAAGACCGGGTCCATGCTCTTGCGGGTGTGGGCCATGGCAGCTTTGAGGTCCATCTTCGCAGCCACGGCCTCTTTGCCTGCTTTGTAAAGGGTCTCGACCCAGAGCTTGGTGTAGTCCAGCGCTTTGTTGACGTTGGCGTTGCCTTTCATGGCTTCGCCGCGGCCAGGCACGATGAACTCGGCCTTCAGGTCGCGCAGGGCTTCGAGCGTGGCAGGCCATTCTTCGAGCTGGGCATCGCCCGTGTAAACGCCAGCTTCGTACTCGACCAAGTCCCCTGAGAACAGCACTTTTTCTTCTTCCACCCAAGCAATCGTGTCGCCACGCGTGTGGCCAGGGCCCGGATGCCAGATCTGCACCACGACGCCGCCCAAGTTGATGCTGAGTTTGCCGGGCACTTCGCTTTTTGTAGGGTCGCCGCCGCCCACGACCATGGTCGGCCAGGTCAAACCGGACACGCTGTCCGCACCACGGAACAGGCGCGGAAAGCGCTCCATCTCACTTTTCATGTCTTGTGCGCCGCGCTCCTTGATCAGGCCCAAAGTGCCTTCGCTGGCAATGATTTCGGTCGCGCCTTCGGCGGCGTAGGCGTAGGCGCCCAGCACGCGCACCGCGTGGTAGTGGGTGAGCAGCACGTATTTGATGGGCAGGTCGCTGACAGTGCGGATCTTTTTGATCAGGTCTTTCGCCATGTCAGGCGTCGCGGTGGCATCGCTCACCATGATGAAACGGTCACCGATGATCACGCCCGAATTGGGGTCGCCCTCGGCGGTATAAGCCCAGCAGTGCTCGCTGAGTTGCTCGAATGTGATCTTTTTCTCGGTCAGGTCGGCCTGGCTGGCAAAGGCCTTTGTTGGGGCTTTGGTGGGTGCTTTGGACATGGAAATTCCTCCGGTCAATGAATCGATCGATTTTACCTAAACGAAATGCGTTACGGATTGTTAAATTTTAGAACCACCGCTGACCTCGCTTTCACGAGCCCAGCAAGGCCCGGATGGGTGCGGGCAAACCCAAATCTGGCCAAACATGGGCATCCACCCACTGCCCTTCACAAACCGGAGGTAACTGCTCAGACCCCAGCATGTGAATCGGGTGCAGGTGCAGATCGCGGTGCGTGAGCACATGTTTCCAGGGCGCGATGTATTGCGGCTCCCCGCCCTGTATCCAGGCAGCCAGCAAATCTGCTTCCGATTCAAACACGGGCAAGCTGAACAAGCCCGCCCAAATGCCTTTGTCTGGCCGCTTTTGTAACCACACTTGTCCCTTGGCATTGACCGCCCAAAGCAACCACAAAGTGGCACTGCTGCGCTTGAGTTTGCGGGTTTTGACGGGGTAGGCCAGCGGCTCACCCCGCGCTCGGGCCTGGCAGCCTGAGTTCACAGGACAAGCCTCACACTGGGCCTTGCGCGGCAAACACACCGTGGCCCCCAAATCCATCAGGGCTTGGGTGTAACGCGGCATGTCAGCAGAATGCTGGGGCAAAAGGTCCTGCGCCAAGGCCCACAAAGCCTTTTCGTTTTTGGCCACCGCCAAATCCTCGCCGTATCCCAGCACACGGGTCAAGACGCGTTTGACATTACCGTCCAAGATGGCGGCCCGCTCCTCAAAGCAAAACGCCGCAATGGCTGCTGCGGTCGATCGTCCAATGCCAGGCAAGGTTTGCAGGTCTTCGGCGCGGCGCGGAAAAGCCCCGCCGAAACGCCCCATCACTTCTTGGGCGCATTTGTGCAGGTTACGGGCGCGGCTGTAATAACCCAGGCCGCTCCACAGGGCCAGCACATCGTCTTGCGGCGCTGCTGCGAGAGAAGTCACATCCGGAAAACGCGTCAAAAACCGGGGAAAGTAGTCGAGCACCGTGCTCACCTGCGTTTGCTGCAACATGATCTCGGAGAGCCACACGCGGTAAGGGTCCTGGGTGTTTTGCCAAGGCAGGCTTTGGCGACCGTGCAGGCGCTGCCAATCGACCATGCGACGGGCAAACCCCTCAGGCAAAGTCATCATGGCTTTTGGCATGTGGGGCAGTAAAAAGTAGTGCGCTGGCCTTGCAGCATGGATTTGATGCTTGTGGCGCACACCCGGCAAGGCTCGCCCGCACGACCGTACACCGCGGCCTCCAACTGAAAGTAGCCGGTGCGGCCTTCGGCGCTCACAAAATCCTTGAGCGAGCTGCCCCCCTGCTCCACCGCTCGGTTCAGCACCTGAATGATGGCCGCATGCAGCCGAGCCACCCGGGGTTTGGTCAGACGCGAAGCTTTGGTCGTGGGACGAATGCCCGCCATGAACAAGGCTTCAGAAGCGTAAATATTGCCCACACCGACCACCTCATCCCCCGCCAGCAAAACCTGTTTGATGGCCGACTGGCGTTTTTTAAGCGCCTGGGCAAAGACCGTCACATCGAACTGGCCGCTCAAGGGCTCCACACCCAGCCGCCCCAGCAATTTTTGCGCTTGGGGAGAGTCTTCAAAAGGCGCCCAAACCACCGCCCCGAACCGACGCGGGTCGTGCAGGCGCAACACGCCCCGGTCGGTCACCAGATCCATGTGGTCATGCGGGCCAGCTTCAGGCTGTACAGGGGCGAAGTTCAGGCTGCCCGACATCCCCAAATGCACCAGCAGCAGGCCTTGGTCCAGATCCAGCAGCAGGTATTTGCCGCGCCTGCGCACACCCCAGATTTGCCGCCCCACCAGGCTGGCTGCGGGCACACCCAAAGGCCAGCGCAGGGGCTTGCCCAGGTGCAGCGCCAAAATCTGGGCCGAGGCAATGCGGTCGGCAAAACTGCGGCGGGTCACTTCAACTTCAGGGAGTTCGGGCATGGGCTTTGGGGCAAAAAGGGACTTGTGCCGCGCGGATCGCGCGAGTGGGTGGCTGGATTATGATGAAGCCATGAAATTCTGGTTTCGACTTGCCCTCATCTCCTCTTGCGTCTGGAGCGCTTGGGCGCAACCGGCCAAGCCCCT